>JAEZBW010000471.1 GCA_023426765.1 Bacillota bacterium | reverse complement strand
AGATGATACTTCAACAGCTTTATCTTATTGAGAATATATTATCAAAGTATACTATTCTATTCAAGAATTGATTTGATAAACCGCATGAAGGGTGTGTTGCAATTGCAAGCAAATGCGTCCTTTGTTATAATAATGATGGTTATTCCTGAAAAAAGCGATGCGGAATATGGAGTCAGGGGACAAAGCCGATGGATAATGCTGATGCATTGAAACAAATACTCAAAGACATGGATACGGTCGCAAAAGCTCTTGGAGTGGAGCCCTTCTCTATTTACTTTCTTGGCGGTTCAGCCTGTATACTTGGCGGATACTCCGACAGAATGACAAGAGATTTCGACTTTGTTGATCTGGATTATCCGGCACACTATGGCAGAGTTCTCCGATATTTAAACGATTTTGACATGCTCGAATATGAAAGCACTATTCTGGCACCGTCTTATCAGGAAAGAGCGATACGCCTGAATGAATTTCAGTATTTAAATATTTTTATTCTTTCCAGGGAAGACATTATCGTCAGCAAGATCATACGAATGGAAGAAAAAGATCTCGATGATATGGATAGAATGATCGGTGCCAGTGATAAAAAACTTATTTTAAAAATCATTGATGAAGTGCTGTCTCGCGAACACCTTTACCCTTCGAAAAAAAATGCTTTTCTGCAAAAGCTCCCCGAATTCAGGAGACGATACAATGTATAAAATGTTCTGCAAAAGCCTTGAAAACTATTTAAGCGGATTTACCGACAGAGGGGGTCAAAATGGCTATCGGTATCGGATAGCCAAAAACCTTAACCTTCTGGCTGATACAGATGCTTTTAATATGGCCAGGAAATGCAGAACCGCCGAATATTTTCGAATATGCGATTTGCTGCATTATATGTCGGACAATATTGAACATTATCCAAAATTTAAAGCATTTCTATGGACACTGGAATCACGGGAGATGTATGGTGAGCAATCCAATCTTGTAAGCGAAACCGATCTGAGGGAACAGGCAAAGATTATCCAGTCGATATTAAACATGCAATATTGGAACTGAATCCATCTTCCCTATTACAGAAAATATAATATTGATCCCCTTCCTGATAAACTATTCCGACTGAAGATTTCGGTATTGTTAATTACTGCCTCAATTCGTTAATGTCTCCTTCATGCCAGACGGTACAATGATGAATCCCCCCTTCCCCCGCAGTCTTGTATGTGAAGATTGTTAATGTTATTCGTAATATTGGAAATGTTTTCACTGCAAAAACTTATGTAAAATAAAAAGGTGCATGTTTCATGAGCCATTGGGTTT
This sequence comes from Bacillota bacterium, assembly GCA_023426765.1. Classification (GTDB taxonomy): domain Bacteria; phylum Bacillota; class Clostridia; order DSM-8532; family DSM-8532; genus JAAYJG01. The sequence goes on along the minus strand of JAEZBW010000471.1, from coordinate 9,285 downwards.
TTACTCAATGGGCTAAAAACACGCAACATGACAGGGTGCTTAGTATCTTATTGCTGTAAAACATCAAATTAAAACAAGAATTTGATGTTTAGCAGCTGTGTACCAACATTGGGGTATTGAAAAGCCCACTTTGGTACAAAGAATCAATTAAAAACAAAGGAGAGATATTGAGATGAGAAAAAACACTTTTTTTATCCTATTGCTTTCATTACTGCTCTTATTAACAGCCTGCGGAAATAAAGGCGAAAGGAATAATACCAAGACCAGCAAGCCGGACAATACTGCAAAAACCACTGATGTGGGAAGTGCAGTATCAAAGGATGCTGTAGAAGATAAACATCAATCTACCTTCAAGGTAAGCGATTTTATTGATAAGCCGGATAATAAAATTACACGCGCTACGGGAGGTCGTGCGCGTACATTGACTGCAATTCCGGCCTTTCCCGATGCAAACAGACATTTTTCTCCCTCCACAGAAGATTTCTGCCTCATGTGTTATCCATCTGTTGTATATCGGGAGAATGTTGATACAAAGACTGATATTGCCCGTTTTGACTTAATTTCCTTTGACGCGGCAGGTGAAGTGGATTCACATTATCAGGCATTCGTATTTGATACTGCACAGGAAGCAGAAAAATACCATGAATTCCGAAAAAACCGGGATGGTGTGAAGTATCGTGAGCTTTATGCAGGTTCGAATTTGACTGAGGACATGATGACCGGCTGTGCAAAGCGTTATGACAATATCATTTACTTTAATGTGGGCTTCAATACCGTTGGTATGGAGGAAGCCTATACCAAGACATATCTGGCTGGAGAACAGAGCTTTTACGAAGGAATCGGATATGCCTTTCTCTATTCACTTGATGACTGTACTGCCGATCCATACAGTCATTATGAGTGGATAGAAGATGACAACGATTATTTTTATCCCACGAGCCATCGCTTTACAATTACAAAAAGATACAACAGTTATGACCCGGATGGTCTTGCTGCAACAGAGAATGTTCAAGTGATTGAATATACTCTGTATAACTATGATGAATACGGAAATCTGTTCAGTAAATCCAAGAAGTTTGAGTTCCCTGATGAAGCAGGAGCAAGTAGTTTTATAGCGAATGACGGAGAGATTTTTCACATTCAAGATTATGAAATTGTTGAGCATGATCCAATCGGAAGCTCAGGGAAGTTTGTTTTTGATTTTAGAAACATAGGTGCCACTGGAACGGAGAAAGGTGTATATTTCAGTTTGCTCGGCGAGGAATACATGGAAAGAGATGCGGATTATGACGACGGACAGTATCCCGAAGCCGGAATGGGTGTTTATTATTTCTTTTCTTATCGAGACAAAGAATGCCCGACAGAGGTAAAAGCAAGCAAAATTGCATCCAATGCAATCATCGAAGATCCAAACCCGAAGTGCAAGGTCAAAACGGAGACGAAAGGGACAGGCAGCTTCGAAGCATACTTCTGTTCCGAAGAACGGGATACAGTTCTGAACAAGCCTGCCTGTGAAATGTTTGTCAGGAAGAATGGAAATAAAGCGATTCTTCAAATTCTTGAGAACCGGGATGGCTTTGTTACTTATGAAAGCTTTGCAACTGGTATCTATGATGAAATATTTACACCTGAACAGGTCAGTGTATTTGAAGCGGATAATCTGGCAGATGGTGTGGAACAGACCAGTGAATATGTGTTGACAATGATTGATAAGGACAATCTTGTGCTGAATGCAGATGGCGGGAATGTGATGCTGGATTACCTGCTGACCCGTGCAGAACATACTGTACAGCAATAAAAGAAACCAATGCAGAAAAACAGCTGGGCTGGAATCGAGAGAAGTTTTAAAACACAAGTTCACTTATCGATACGGATATGATTAAAAATCGGAAGGAAAACAAACATTATGAGCTATGATGATTACGTCAACTATTACGACGGAAACCGCTATATGGATACTGATGCTGTCGATAGAGCATTCAAAGGAACAGCGGGATACAAGGGAAGATATTCTGATTTCGTTACTATCGGTGCAGATGGTGCTCAATATGTGGATACTGCAAAGCTGAATTATGAGGTTGATAAAGCTCGTACAGAACAGCGTGCCTTTGAAGGCTTTCTGAGGATGATGTCCGATAAAACGCCCAGCAGTGGAAATGGTTGGGTTGATATTGATAAAAAACCATATCTCGTTGCGGATGGGAATGGAACGATCCACCCCATGCACCTGGTACACAACAAAAAATGTCAGCTTAATAAGGATACGCAGCGGTTCAGCGGTTTTTCGTCACAAGAGCAATTATACAATTTCATCATTTCGAATATGAAAAAAAGACCGTCTATTTTTTGCCCTGTATGTTGTGGAGAAGTCCAGGGCATGGAGGAGCTTTATGATTCCTTAAGCTATACGATAAAAAACGGAAAACCAAGAATAAGTATCCCGAGAATAAAGCTGCTCAATCCAAAGCAAAGTACAACACAATATAAAATGCAGCAAAAGCCGGTTTTGGCTCCCAAAAAAGATATTATTGAAGACAATCGCACACGATTACCAGCGACACCAAAGCAGACCGGAACGCTCTTTGCAAAAGCAGAATCAACACCCAAACCAAACCGCGTACCGGAACCCGAACCAACATCTAAATCCATACCTGAATCATCACGTGAAGCAATCATAAAGACAACACCTGAAACCACACCGGAATTTGATACAAAGCAAATACGCATTTTGAGCATTGCCATTAACAAGCTGGATAATCCCAAAATAAAAAATACAACCCTGGGTTTTTCTGTGGGTGTACAAATTGATGAAAGGCCACCCGCAGACGCTATATTTACCTGTAAAGGATACTTAATTGATTCGGCCGGCAAGAAAGCAAAGAAATTGGCTTATTGTGAGGGTAAGCTGGATTTTCATGTTCATGATGAAGATAAAGGCATCTATGTTGTGAACATGCTTTTTGATTTTGGAGATGAAGTAAAAAAAGGAACCTATCTTCCTTCTGTGGATATTGGACAGGCAAAACCAGACCCAAAATGCAAAATGCACCCGATGTTTCTCAAGAAAACATTCCGTTTGTTTGGATAATGAGTTAAAAAATTGCATTGAAGATGATGAAGGTTTAAAATGAAAGTTACATGCAGCTTACCGCCTTAAAACCAACAAAAAAAACGACAAGAAAAGGAGAAGCTTTGATGAAAAAAATAATGAGTATGATTGTTTCAGTCCTGATGATCATCACGCTTACAAGCGCTTGCGGAAAGGATAATAAAAAACCTCAGGAAAATCCCCCACCACCCTCTGCACAAACCCAGGGCGCTAAAGAGGCAGCTGTTTCCGGACAAAACAATTCTGAGCAGGTTATTCCCTCTGCCCAGCAAACAAAAGAGGATTCCACAAATACCCCGGTTGAAAGTTCGCCCTCACAAAAGGGAGAAGACCGTTATTTGACCTATGTTTTGGAGAAATTCATTCATGATGGTCTTGAAATTGTATACTTAACCGATGAAAGAGACTATGACAGCTGGAGTGTGCCTATTCAGGGGGCTGAACCAGGCTCGGCGGATTCAACCGGCAGACTGCGTTTTATCGGCATTGACTGGAAGGCTGACGGAACACTCGAACAGGTGAATTTTTCTGATTTTTCACAGCCCAATTCCTACGGAAGCCTTGAAACCCCGGGGACAGACGGAGCATTAAATGAACTTACCTACGGGTATGATGTAAGCTCACCGCCGACACAGACAAGGTGGAATATAGCTGTGAATGGCGAAGAGGTCATTTTAACCAATCCGAAGAACAATTACGTTTACTATTTCTATGAAGATCATTTCGATGAGCAATAGCCTCGCGAGTTGATGCCTTCATTAATCAGTTCTTACCTTGCTACTGAGATATGTGTTTTATCATAAGCGCAGCGACGTAACATAAGGGGACAGTCCCCCTGTGTCTGAGCACAGCGAAGGATCTCGTCAGGAGTAATTCAAGATCCTTCACTTCGTTCAGGATGACAGGCTACACCCGCTTACCTTTAAACAGTAACCTTAATAAAGCTGATTTGTCTGTAAACAACACCTCTTTTTGACTTTATCCGACTGTTGTATTAAACTGTTGATTTAGCAGTTTTAGGTTTTGTGAGGATTTAACAATGTTTACAGCATTTTTGGTGGATGACGATGCATTAATTCTGGAAGAAATGATTCAGTTTGTTACCTGGATGGATAATGGCTTCGAGGTGATCGGCTCGGAACTGAACCCTGAAGCGGCAGTGGAAAAAATTTTTGAAATGCAGCCGGATACCGTATTTTGTGACCTGAAAATGTCAGGGTTGGACGGAAACCAGTTGATTGCCGCAATCAGAGAGCGTGGCTACCAGGGTCAGTTCGTGATGATCAGCGCATACGATACCTTTATGGATGTACGCACTTTTTTTATGCAGGAGGGCTTCGATTATATCCTGAAGCCGGTGCGCAAGGATGAAATGCAACTGGTTTTAGAGCGCCTGGCAAAACGATTGTCCATGACAAAAAAGCCGGAGCTGCCCGTTCTGGAAACTCCAGGAGCCAATCCTGCCTTCATTCGTCTGACCCAGTATTTGAACGAGCACTACTACGAGAAGATCACATTGGAGGATTTGAGTATCCACTTCAATCTGAGTAAAAATTATATCTGCAACTTGTTCACACGGCATTACAACACCACCCTAACCTGCTTTATTACAGATTTACGCATGAAATCGGCTGCCGCGCTTTTAAAGGACAAGACCCGCCTGATGAAGGAAATTGCTTTTTTGTGCGGTTACTCCAGCTATGTGCACTTTTTTAAGGTGTTCCGGGAATATTACGGTATTTCACCAAAGCAAATGCGGGAAAGCGGAGAATGATATGAGAAAAGGAGTACTCGCAATCTTCCTGTTTTTGTTTCTTTTTCTGTGTGGTTGCTCAAGTACGGAGTCCGGGGACACCGTCCGTATTGCAATTCCTGATTCCCCCTACATACAGAATATCGACAGCAACTATTACAAGCTGTGGCTGGAGAAGCAAACCGGTATTAACCTTGAGTTTGTTATCGTTCGACAGGAACGCAGCGAAGAATACCTGAAGACAATTTGTTCGAACACAGATGCAGACATTGATGTTGTTTTTTTCAGCAGCAGTGCCGGCTTTACGCTGGAAAATGAACTTCTGGAGCAATATGTGAACAGTGGAAGCTTCATGAAGCTTGATCCTTTTCTTACTGAAGACAGGTACTATGCTTCCTTACTGAAGCAAACGGGACTTATCGAAGCACTCCTGTTCCAGGATCGTGGAATCTACTTTTTCCCGCACATCTCCCGCTCCCGCTCGGATCAAAATGGCCAGGTGCTCTGGTTGAACTATGACTGGCTGAAAAAACTGGGGCTAAGATTGCCCACAACGGCGGATGAGCTGAAGCAGGTTCTAATCTCCTTTGCTGAAGATGACCCCAACGGAAACGGACAAGCCGATGAGATTCCCCTCATCGGATGTGATGATGAATACTCCCTTCAAAGCTGCAATTTTCTGCTGAATGCTTTTATCTGCAATGACCCGTACCACTCCAGAGTCTATTCGGATAACGGAATTCTCCGTTACGCGCCGATAACAGATGATTTTCGCAAGGGGCTTGCTTATTGCCATGATCTGTATGAGCTGGGGGTGCTGGATGAACGGAGCTTTACCTATACCCGAAACCAACTGATACAGCTGTCAAACAGCCCGGAAATGGTGGTGGGCGGTTTTACATCGGCTTCCATCGCCCAGGTGCTGTACCAGAATAATCCGGAGATCATGGCCAGCTTCATTCACATTCCGCCATTGCTTGGAGAAAACGGGCAGCAGAACGCACTTTGGGTGGATAACAAACCCTCCTGCGGCGCGGTGATTCTGGCCAATTCCCCGAAAGCCGAAGAAGCTTTTCATGTTTTGGATACGATGTTGTCCGAGGAAGCCTCATTGATAGCTGAATACGGAGAACCCGGTGTGGACTGGGAATATGCTGATGGTACCAGCATCAGCCTTTATGGCTTACCGGCTACGCTGATCACAAAAAAATATATTCGGCAAACACTGCAAAACAAGCACTTTGCAGGCCTGGGTCCACTCTACTTAAGTGAATCCTGTATCGACGGGGTTACGTGGAACGGCGTGAATTCGGATACCCGTTATATCGACACCCGCGCCAGTATGAGTTATGAAGCGTTTTACCCGGACAGACGGATTTTCATTTCAGATGAACCGTCTGTTCGAAAAATCCGCTCAGCATTGGACGAATATACCGACCGGAGTATTGTCGAATTCATAACAGGTATTCTGGATGTGGCAAACAACAGCCAGTGGCAGGCTTTTCAGGATACCTGCGAGGCTCTTGGGGTAAATGACATGCTCCAGCAATGTATGGAGGTGCCCAGATGAGGAAAAGATTCTTTCATGCCCTGCTGGGGTTGTTTATGCTGTTTACTGCATGCTGTGCACCACAGATTGATAAAAAAACAGAAACCATGTACACATGGCTGCAAACAGCTAACCTTTCTGCACAAGAAACACCGCACGAACTGTACCAGAAAGCGCTTGAAGAAGATACGCTGGTGATCTATACCATCACCACCCGCATCACCGAGGTAAAAAAGAGCTTCGAAGAACAGTACCCCGGCCTTTATGTGGAGGTTCAGGACGTGAAAAGCAGTGAAATGCTTGGAATGGTGCAGGAAAACTATGTTTCTGGCCGGTTTGCATGCGATATTGTTATCGGTAACGATAACAACGCGGAGCTTTCAAAATCGTTGGTCGATACCGGGATCATCTTCCCCTACATCCCATTTGATATCACTCCAAAGCTGAAAGGGGGTCACGGTGAAGATCAGCTTTACTTTTTGGATGAAGCCCAAATGATTTACTATAACAGTGCAATTTACAACAAGGTACCCATTCAAAACATCTGGGAGCTTTGTGAAGAACAGTATAAAAACAAGGTCTATATGCCAACGCCGCTGCGCTCCAGCTCTACCTACGGTTTTTGCGCTATGATTTTGTCCAGGCCGGAGGAAATGGCGCAGGCCTATCGGGACTATGCCGGAAAAACCCTTGAGGCACCGGAAGGGAAAAATGCAGCTGAAGTCTTCCTGGAACGTCTGGTTCAAAACGTCCTGTTTACCAACAGCAACGATGAAGTTGTAGAGGCCATTGGCTCCGCTGCAGGAACCGGCCATATTGGTATCATGATTTCCAGTAAGTACAGACTAAAGGAAGTGGGCTATCATGTAGAACCCATTTACAGGCTGAACCCCTTTTGCGGAAGCTATGCATCTACCAGCGTCATGATTGCAGGAGGTGCCAGAAACATCAATTCAGCCAAACTCTTTGTTCGGTGGCTTTTAGGAGAAACCGACGGCACTGGCGAAGGTTACAAACCTTATCAGACTTCTGGAACCTGGTCAGCCAGAATGGATGTTCCAGACGGAAACGATGTTCCACAGTCTGAGATTGATCTGTTATGGCTGGATAAGGACTATATGAAGGAAAACCGTGAATATATTGAAGCTTTTTATGAAAGCCTGCTAAAGGCCTATGGAGAACAGGAGAACGAGCATTGAAACAGGATGCCTTATACAACCGTTTCAAACAAACCATTACACTGCTGTGCCTGGCCATCGTAGCTTTATGGGCGGTTTTTTACACTGTTGTCAAACGGGGTCTTGAAGACAATGCGCTCAGTATCGTGGAGCAGGTTTCGAAGAATGTAATCTTTTCACTGGAAAACAGGTTTTTAAGCATCGAAAACATATCTTATACCATGTCTGGGGAACCTGCGCTGATAGAAATGCTAAAGGCCGGGGATACTCTGGGTTTTTATGATCTGGCTTCAAAGGCCACTGGCCAGGTTGAAGCAATTGCGGCGGCAGAAACCACAGTAAGCAACATCCTGCTATATGACAGCAACGGCCGCTTTTACCGCTTTAAGGGCGGTATGAGCAATACCGCTCTGAGCAGTGCCTTCAAAGAGCTTTCACCGGATGGGTTACCCGGACATTTGACCTGTACTTCTGATGGAAGGTATTATATTGGATATTCTGTCGGCATAGATGAAGATGGATTGCTGCTTGGCTACACAGCTGTGTTTATGGAGGAAATGGAAATTAAGCGGATTCTTGAACTCTATGATAAATTGCCATCTCTGGGTATCGCCCTGACAGCAGAAGGAAACATCGTATATTCAAACCGGGAGGGATTTTCACAAGGGGAGCTTATCCATATAAAAAGCTCAACCGCTTTTTATGATGAAAAGAAAATCGGGCTGACGCCCTTTACGGTTTTTGTTTTTTATGACAATACAGCAGCGGACAGGATCAGCGTGCTGTTTTCAGTGATCATGCTGGTTACGGTTGCCCTTCTTTTTTTCATTGTATTCCGGTTTATTAAGTTTTGGAGACAACACTTTTTCCATCCTATCGGCGGTGTGATCCGAGAAGTGGAGCAATTTGACGGTGAAATGACCCGGGCGCTGAAACCCACCGGCGAGGCTTATTTTGACGGCCTGGTAACGCAATTAAATTGGATGCTTCGGCGCATTGTGGAAAAGGAAGCAGAGCTTGTCTATTCCAGAGAGCTTTTATATCAAACCGAACTGAAAAAGCAGCGGGCGCTGATCGTATCCCTGAAAAAACAGATCAACGCACATTTTACCGTAAACTCCCTCAATACCATACGGGCATTGATTAAGAAAAAAGAAAACGACAGAGCCGAAGAAATCTGTGACGGGCTTTCCGGGCTTTTACAATATGCTAACGCGGGGGATGAAACCATCACAGTGCTGGAGGAATTCTCCATGCTGGAGCGTTATCTTGCAATCATGCAAACAAGGTATCCAGGCCGGTTCTCAGCCGAGCTGGAATTTGACGACGAGCTGGCGGAGGTGTGCATTCCCCGAATGCTGCTGCAACCGGTTGTGGAAAATGCCATTCTCCACGCTTTTCATCACAAAGAGGGCGGAATGCTCCAAATTGCATGCATTGTGCAAGAAGTCACCCTCCGCCTCAGCGTAACCGATAACGGCTGTGGAATGGATAAAAATACACTGACAGCAGTGCTGAACCGTCTTCAAAACGATGCGGACGATGTCATGGAAGAGGGGCTTTCCCATGTGGCGCTGTCCAATATTCAAAAACGCATCCAAACCAGCTTTGGTTCAGGTTACGGTATTGAGATCGCGTCGCGTTTAGGCGATGGCACAAGAGTTACCTTGATTTTGCCGGCCTCCCTGTCATCATG
>JAEZBW010000438.1 GCA_023426765.1 Bacillota bacterium | reverse complement strand
GTGGTCGTGCTCAAGCCCGGGGTCTATTCAGGCTCGATCACGCTCAGCGAAGTGCGCGGCGCGCCCGGTCAGCCGGTGGTCATTATGGGCGAAAAAGGTGCGGTCATCGAATCCTGGAAGAACAAGGCAACGCAGGAATATCTCAATGGCTCGTCGATCAACATCAGCAAATGCAGTGAGATAGAAATTCGCGGCATCGAGATGTCCGGCGCGGTCCGGGGCATTACACTGGGGAACAGCACGAATGTCGTCATTCGTGACAACGCGATTCATGATATCGCAAATTATGGCGTGATGAGCTACTTCACGTCCAATGTGACCATTGAAAACAACGTGATAGAACGTTCAAAGCTCGAACATGGCATTTACCTGAGCGGCGATGCCGTCAAAGTCGTGGTTGCCAAGAATACGATTCGTGACACGCACATTAACGGAATCCACGTCAACGGCAAGATTGTCGCTCCCCTGTTGGAGAATAATGTTCTCGAACGCACAGGGTCTTACCCGTCCAAAGAAGGCGGCGCGGCCATCACCCTCATCGGCGGCGTGACGTCGCCCCGGGTCAGGGGCAATACGTTCAAGGCTATCCACGGGCAGGGGATCACAGTCGACGCCCCAGGCGCGGCCATCCTCGACAACACGTTCGTCAGCTATAGCTGGAGCGCGATCCTCGCCTTGCCCGGGGCCAAGGATCTGACCATCGAGGGCAACCGTTTCCAGGATCCCTCTTGCATTCCCCTGCAACTGCCGGCCTCTGTGCTGGCGAGTCTCAAGGCAGCCGGCAACACATACGCCATCAAGGGCGGGCGGGTGTTTCAGGACGCCCAGACGGAGAAAACGATGACCCTCGATCAGTGGAAGGCGCTCGGAAAGAACTGAGCCGGGCAGTGGCCGGTGTTTCTCGAAGAATGGGCAGTTCAAGGACGGCCAGCGACTCGCGCCACTTCCCTCAAGCAATACGAGAGCATGATTTAAGGGAATTGCATGGTTTTCGTTTGTTGCCCGCGAAACGCCGGCTGCACGTTTCGTGAACGCGACGCGAGGTCGTCTTGCCGCCCTTTCCGCCACCTTAATCGCGCTGCGCGGTCTCCCATTCCGCATAGCATTGACGCAGGGCTTCCAGCCGGTTCGTCAGGCCCGCCGGCATCGAGGCCAGGAGCTGTTCGCAGATCTCGCGTTTTTGGGACAGGCATTGCGTCAGGAGCGGGCTGCAGAGGTCTGGGGGGCGCACGGACTTGTCGTGGTTGTCAATGAGGAAGGCGTGTACGTTCGATTCGCGGTCGAGGTTGCCGTAAAGAGCGCGTAGACGACGATGGATACGACGCATGTCGATTCGAAGAGCCACGGCTGGGGCATTAACTTTGTCGTAGTGGCGTTTCTCGCCAAATGGTTCAAACAGGAATATTGATGAATAAAACCGATAGTGCTTCGGATTTATTGTGATGCAAATGTCGTCGGCCCCGGTGTCCACGGCCAACTGGAAAGCGGCTCTGGCCAGAAGCATGATGCTGTTGGCTCCTCGTATTTGCGGAGCCGCGGCGAGTGAGCCTATTTCCACGATTTTTCGTCCCTTCCGGCGCAGGGCGTCGCTTTCACGTTTGAAGATGGCGTCCAGGGGAAGTCCGAATTGCGGCGTGTCCGGGATGTAGGTCATTGTTGAAAGCGGCGTGTGGTGCGCGTTGAAGAGCAGAACTCGGGTTTGCGGCAGCAAATGGTGGATATTAAAATAGACGCCCTCGGGGGTGGCGCGGGCCAGATACCGTGCGGCCAGGTAGGCGTCGTGCACGAGGCGAAAGGCCTGGAGGTACTCCTCGTTGCTTGCGGCCAGGGTGATGTTCGGTCGGTCTAAAGCGTCCAGTCCGACCTTGAGCAGGGAAGACCGGCGAATGCGCAAGATGCGGCGTTCGTCGTCATCCCGTCTGTATGAAAACGGATTTTGCATGGGGCGTACATCTCGGCAAAGTCTGTCGCGGCGCGTAGGCCGGGGGATGGAAGCGCCGCGTACAGGCTCAGGCGTTTCAATGTCTGTTGTGTCGCTCGCCGACGGGACCGGCGTAACGTGTAATCTTGCTGTCACCCGCGGTTAGCGCTTCAGATGAGCGCGGACGGGCCAGGACTGCGGACAACAGCGATACATGGCCTCGATTTCCAGGCAGACCAAGGCACAGTCTCTCCGCGCTGCCGGCGAACATTTCGTTTGGCGCGGATTTTCAGAAAGGCACGCAACCGTCAGTTGGGGATTTTTGACTGGGTTTTCGCGCGCGTCACCGGGGCTTGTGCTGGAAAAAGTTTCGTATTGCATCGTCAAGTTGCTGTCTTCGTGGGGAAAGGGAGCCGGAAAGCAGCATGTCGAGTGTTGTGTTGGTTCTGTAGAAGAAGCTATGCAGATCCTCGGTGAAGGTGAATTGCGCGTATTTCTTCTGGACTTGCTCCTTAATGTTGTCCATGTTCAAGCGTAAGGCTACAGCTGGCGCCTGGACTTTTTCGTAGAATTTCGTCTCCCCGAATGGCTCGAAGAAGAACATGGTGGTATAGAAGCGCACGTGTTTTGGGTTCACCATGATGCATATGTCGTTTACTTTGTTTATATTTGAATACATAACCATGATTTTACAGAGATAGATCATGATATTCCGCATGCGAAATTCTTTTGCCGTTACAAAAGAAGACAACTCAACTATCTTTCTGTCTTTTTCACGCAGCTGGTTAAGTTCTTGTCTATATAGTTCGTCCATCGGCAGGCCGAGGTCGGAAGAGTCGAATATTTCCGTCAGGCTGGCGATGACCTTTAAATAGGATTTGAAAATGAAAATGCAAGTGTCGGGAAGCATGCTGAAGGGTGAATAGTGGTACGGATATTCGGGATTTTCGTTAATATAGCCCTGCGCTACGTATGATTCGTAGGTCAGCTTGAAGGATTGCTGATATTCGTCGAGGGTTTCCGCGATCTTCGCGCTTGGCCTGTCAATCCCATCCATCTTGAGCTGCGTGAGCGAAGCCTTCTGCATGCGCAAGGTGCGCCGACGGTCGTCAATGTCGTGCGAGTCAAGCTGAGGATTGGTAGGTTTCATGACCTTGAATCCATGTGGGTCGTCGGCCTTGCTCTCGGGGTCAACAAGAAGCGTCGTCGGTTGCATGGGATGCTCCTTTTGTTTGAGCGATGCCGTAGCGCCCTTGCGCCAAGACGCCGTCGGGGTCCAAGGCCGTTTTGATAGTGCCGAGCACCTTGACGCGTCGCGGATCGTCCGGGCGCAGACTATCCATATGCATGATCGAGGAGCGGTACAGGCCAATGCCTGCCTTGGAAAATTGCTCGCGCAACGCCGCGTAGAGCTCCCTGGCCCGAGTTGTTTCCTCGACAACGGTCTTGTCGAAGGCAATGTTGAATACGGCCACCATGCGGTTGTTGGAAACGAGGGTGATCGTCAGCGGCATTTCGAAGCCGTAGCGATGGAAAAGGGGCGCGGCCAGGGCCACGATGCGCGCGGCGTCTTTTCCCCTGGCCTCCTGGGTAGGAGCGAACCAGATGAGGCCG
>JAEZBW010000394.1 GCA_023426765.1 Bacillota bacterium | reverse complement strand
TCTCCGGGGTTGGCGATGTTTTTTCGAGGCGCTGGGCAAAGGTGAGGACGTAGCCGCTCGGGTCCTCGATGCTGCACTCGCGGGTTCCGTAAAAGGTGGCATGCGGCGCTTTGAGGAACGGGGCGTGTTCGCTCAAGCGCTCGTAGAGGGCGTCGAGGTCGTCGCATTCAAGATAGAGGATCAGCGACCCGCCGCGTTTGACCTCGGCGAAGCGCGGCAGATCGGCGGCCATGGCGGCTCGGGTCTCGAACATGAGCCTCGCCTGGCCGCTTTCGATCATGGCGAAGACCAGCGGTCCCGGAGGCGGCCAATCGACGACGGTCTCCTGGCCGGCCTCGGTGACGCCGGCCAGAAAGGTGAATCCCAGGACGTCACAGTAAAAGGCGACGGAGCGGGCGATGTCGTCGACCATGAGCACAGGTGCGGCGCGGGTGATGGTCATGGGCATTCCTTGGCCGCGCCGCTCGAAACGGCTTCCGGCGCGTCCCGGCAAGGTAGCCTCGCGCCGGCTCGGACGCAAGGGGGCAGGCCATCTTTGCCCGTGTGCTGTAATCATTACATTTTTCAGAAAAATCACAGACTGGCGCGGTATGAAAAAAACCAGCGGCAACCATCGCCAAAACGCCAAAAAAAAGTCCTATTACATTGATATTTCATATAAAAAGTCAAAAAATAAAATAAATTTCAGACAAGGCAAAACCGCCCGTTTCGGGTTGACATCCCGCTCGGGCTTCACTAGGAACCGCCCCTCACAACGGCCAAAGAATCACTCCGCATCATCCTCGCGGCTCGCTTCATCTCCGAGAGGATTCTTCACAGCGCCAACTTCCCCCTGATCCATATCCGCCGCCACCTGGATCATGCACCCGGGACGCCTGCCCGGTGTCTTTGCCCACACCGGAGCCAGCGCGAAACACTACATGGAGGACGTGCATCCATGAGAGTTTTTGCAGTCATTTTTGCTTTCCTTCTCAGCGCCGCATCGGCGCAAGCCTCAACCCACAAAAACATTTCCATCAGCAACCTTTCCAACAAACAGCGCATCGCCGCCACGGTCACCGCCTACACTCCCGATCCCCGGGAAAACGGCGGCAAAGGCAAGAAATCCGGCACCGCCATCGGCACCCGCATCCGGCCCGGCATCGTGGCCGTGTCCCGCGATCTGCTCAAATCCGGCTGGAATTTCGGCGACAAGATCCACATCGAGGGCCTGGGCGTTTTTACCATCGAAGACACCATGCACCAGCGCCACCGCCGCACCATCGACGTGGCCGTGCCGGACCGCAAGGAAGCGGAAAAGATCGGCAAACGCCGGGCCATCGTGGTGACCCTGCTGGAAGGCCGACCCGAGGCCGAGGCCTGAAGGGAACGGGGGCTGTAGCCGGCCCCGCCAAAGCCATGGACGCGGCGACGCCCCTGGGACGCCGCGTCACCCGCCTTGATCCCGCCTCCCCGACGCTTCCTGAGCCACGAAACCCTTTGCGGTCCCGGACCTCGCGACAAAAAGGCGACGCGTTTCGGGCGTTGCCCGCACCACTCCCAAGAGACGGGGCTCTCCCCCAATAATCAGCTGGCGACGGGCTGGAGCTCGATGAGACCGAGCTTGACGAGTTCGGCGATGAGCGTTTCGCGGCGCAGGGGCTTGGGCAGATAGGCGTCGGCGCGGCCGTGGAAAAACGACTCGCTGACGTGGCGGGTATCGGTCAGCACGGAAATCATGATGAGCTTGAACGGCTCGCGACGGCCGGGCCGGCTCTCTTCGATGCGCCGCAAGGCCTGCACCACCATGTTGCCGTCCATGCCGGGCAGCAAGATATCCATGAACACGGCGGTAAACGGGCGAGCCTCCTCCAGGGCGGCCTCATAGGCGGCCACGGCCTCAAGCCCGGTGGAGGCGGTGATGCACTCGGCATAGGCCGACAGGAACGTGCGCAGGAAAAGGATGATGCTCTCGTCGTCATCGACGATGAGGAACCGCATGGGAGCCAGGGACGACACGACTGACGTCGGCGAGACGGACGACATGGGGCTAGCTACGATGTTTTGGGCTGCTCGGCAAGAGGCGTCGGCGTGGCGCGCGGCTTGATGAAGATGACGGTAAGGGCCGCAAGGTAGTCGTTCAGTTTGGCGGCCAGGACCAGGGCTTCCTCCTGGCGTCCGGCGTCGATGGCGGCCTCGGCGGCGGCGGCCAGTGCGGCGACGCCCGGGAGTTCGTAGCTGCCGGCGGCCCCTTTGACGCTATGGGCCAGTCGGCGGGCCTCGGCCGTGTCGCCGGCGGCCAGGGCGGGCGCGATGCCGGCCAGATGCCGCTTTTGAATTTCGAGAAACTGCGGATAGATAGGCTTGAGGGCCTGGCTGACGCGAACCGTGGTCGGCAGCGTGTTGCTCGTCGCGTTCATGCCGTCTCCGTGTTTGGCCATCTTGACGCATCCGGCGCGGTCCATTTAGGTATGTCCCGCGCGCCCGTAGCTCAGCCGGATAGAGCGTCGGACTTCGAATCCGCAGGCCGGGAGTTCGAATCTCTCCGGGCGCGCCAGTAAAATAAGCAGGTTAAGTAACCTCTTCGTTCCTTTAAACCCAGAAGCCGTTTTTTCCCCAGCACTATCCCCAGTGGCTAAGCTCAAACGTACGCCCTAGAAATAGTAGCCCCTCATCTGAGCAAGCACCGCTCTGTCTTCCGGACGGCCGTGGATCTAAGCACATAGGCGCTTAATGACTTCTAGCCGGAGCAACTTTATTCCTCTAAACTAGGCATCGGCAATAACGGTTGTCGTAGGCATGATTCTTTGTGCTTTGTCTCTGGCATCGTTTAGGCACTTAACTTACCACTAGACAAACCAGACATGCTCATTTCCATTATATCCGTAATAATTACTACGAAAAGAGGTCATGGCAGCCAAATATTGAGACAGCAGCAATGTCACATCACTGTACTGAGGAAGAAGCTCTTCGTCCAGAAAATCAAGATACTTGAGCGTTGGCTCGTCTGCTAAAACTATCCTGGCATCAGACAGCAACCTATTGAGAACAGCAATCTTACCAGAACCGACAGTCCCATCAGGCTTCTTTTTGTTAAGCTCTTTAATTTCTGCAGAAGCCGCAGCCAACAGGGGCATAATATTTTCCCAAATTTCCGCCTTTACTGTCGTTGTCTTCGCGTGAGATTTAGCCATACTTGCCTCATCTTTTGAGCTTTGCAGGTATAAAAGTTCGCACTTTCGGTTCGTCCCCAGACATACTGTATACCCAAATACCAGCTTTCATCACAACGTTGTCTGAACGGAATTTTTCAATCGCCTCCAAGTATTGAGCAACAACAAATGTAACGTCACTATTTGAGGGCAGGTCGTCCGCGTCAAATCTATTAAAACCGTCTATTGCTTTGTACGCCTCTCCGAGAAGGTTGTTCGCATCCTCAATTACTGCATTTATCATGCGGAGTTTAAATGCGTTGACCCCATCATTGGGTGATTTTTTTGCAAGAATTCCCATCTCACTATGAATCCCATTAAATCTTCCAATCAATACTTCTAGCTCATCGACTTGAGCTCTAGTTATCATTCAATCCTCCCATCATAAAGGACACTTTCGTTTAAATTCTACATATTTTTTCTTTATAACATCTAATGGAGATCTCTGTTTGCTTTCGTACAAATCAACCATTTGCTCAATATCAGCGTCCGTTAACGTAATTATACATCGACGTTGACCAGACCAAAGATCGATAGTGCTTTTTAATCGGGTTTTTTTGAGAGGATTTCTCGTGACTAGAACCGAAAAAAGCCCAATTTCATCATTCATATACCGATTTAATTGATTGATGTGGTCTCTTTCGACCTCAGAGACATTTTTTAGTTCAAAAATAATTTGTCTGCTTTTGTAGTCGGTGTAAATTTCATCAAGAAATTCATTACTTCTTGTATTGTACATAACTAGATCTCTTATGCTAACGCCCGACTCTGACCTAACTTGGTCAGCTGCAAAGTCAAGGGCTGGGTATAGCATCGATGACAATATCTGGCAAATTGCATCCTCATATTTTTTATCTGCATTTTCAGTTTTTCCAGTCGGCAGTTTTTTGATGTCAGACATTTTCTTTTTAGCAGAAATTACTGGGATTTGAGAAAACAAAGGGTCATTGGCACAGTCACTTGCAGTTCGTTCTTTCTCCTTAACATAAGAAAGAACCGCACCATAGTTGTGCCTATTATAGTCTAATATTTTAACTTTTTCATACTTCTGCCCAGGATTGACAGCGTCATCATA
>JAEZBW010000280.1 GCA_023426765.1 Bacillota bacterium | reverse complement strand
ACCATACAGGATCGCGATAAAAACGCAGCCATCAATATCAAAATTGAGGGTTGTCGTATGCTCGGGATAACATAAAATATCAAGAACCATTGGACGAATGGGGATAGCTTGGTAATTATATCGACGTTAGCCGATACGTCCCAAGAAGCCCCCACCTCTTAGGTGGTGGGAGTACGTCACTAAAGATACTGTCACAAATCAGAGTACACCAATTCCATGACACGTCAGATACGGCGAAAATAAAGATGAAAGGATATGTGGAAGATTGTCGGTATCTTCGTTCTGATGCTGGGAACCTTGCAGCCTTTTTGAAAGCTATGAGAGAAAACCCGGAGCGGAAGAAATATTATGACAGAATTATAAGACATATTCAAAAAATAATGCCCCAGTTTTCTGATTTTGAATTGGAGAACCTTAATATAAATGATAAGTATATAATGTTGAATTGGTATGACAATACAAGTGACTATTTGTTCGGTCCTCATCAAATTTCAGACGGCTCTCTACGCTTTATGGCCTTAACTGCATTGCTGCTTCAACCGCCAGAAATGCTGCCAGGTGTAATCGTACTGGATGAACCGGAGCTTGGCTTGCATCCGGCGGCCCTGGCAGAGCTTGCTGCCATGATACGAATGGCATCTGCCAATTGTCAGGTAATAATTGCAACACAATCTACGCGTTTAGTCGATGAATTTGAACTGGATCAGATTGTTGTGGTGGAAAGGGATGAGGAAAACCACTGCAGTCAGTTTAAGCGTTTAGACGAGGTAAAACTGAAGGATTGGATTACACGTTATAGTATGTCTGAACTCTGGGAAAAGAATGTACTTGGAGGTCAGCCATGAGTCTGATACGGTTACATATCACAACTGAAGGGAAATCCGAATTGAATTTTGTAAGAGATGTGCTGGCTGAATATCTTATGATAAATATTGGTATGGAGACAATGATGGGGCAGTGCCGGCACTTCTCTGAATGGGTGAATAAACTATTGAGTCTTGGTGAAACCCATACTTAAGAATGGGAAATAGTCACAAACCAGCCCCACATGAAAGAATAAAAAAGAAAAACGTGGTTCATGTGATCAGGCAAAGCGTTAAGTACTATGATGGATAGCATGGAACAAGATATCAGGGAGAAAGGGAAATGAATTTAAAAACATATGCGTTTGAAGCTGTCATTCAAAAAGTCCCGGATATCGATGGCGCTTATGTTGAAGTCCCGTTTGATGTTAAAGCTGAATTTGGCAAGGGTCGGGTTTCCGTCCACGCCACGTTCGACGGTGAACCCTACGACGGACAGGTTGTAAAAATGGGTACACCATGCCATATCATCGGAATGCGGAAGGAACTCCGCGCAAAAATCGGAAAACAGCCGGGCGACTGTGTTCAAGTAACCATAAAGGAGCGTGAAAAATAATGTGGAAATGCCCAAAATGCGGACGTGAGTTTAATAACACCAACCAACATCATTTTTGCGAGGAGTTGGACAACACGATCGATGCTTATATTGCCGAACAACCCGAAAGCGTTCAGCCGCTTTTAAACCAGGTAAGGGATACCATCCGCACCGCCATTCCGGAAGCGGAGGAGCGGATTTCATGGCGTATGCCGACTTTCTGGAAAAAGCAAAATATCATTCATTTTGCAGCTTTTAAAAATCACATTGGAATATATCCAGGTGCCGAAGCCGTTGCGCATTTTGCTGACCGCTTAACGGATTATAAAAACAGTAAAGGCGCTATACAGTTTCCTTTTCAGAAGCCGCTTCCATTGGATTTGATCGCAGAGATTGCGAAATGGTGCTATAATACGGGGAATCATCCCTGACGGCAAAGTTTTTGTACCGTCCTATTCCAGATAGACTCTTTGTCTGAAGCCTAACAGCCCAGCAATGATGAAGACTGGGAACCTTCGAATTTCACAGTTAAGTTTTTTCACACAATCGTTGTATATCAGACGACTGGTGCGCATCATGTATTCAAAGATTTCTACTGCATCCATAGATTGTATATAGGTCAGGGTTGTCGCTAATTCGGGGTATTGATCCGTTACCGCGGCAACCCTGTCTAATATATCAGAAATAATCTCCTCCTGGTGCAGAACATCATCCGGTGTTGATTTTGCTGTAATCATGCGTCTTCCTGATTCGACTGATTCAATCAGCGTTTCGCCTTTCTGTCTGTTATAGCTTTTTATAAAGTCCAAAAGCGCTGTCAAAGCGTCAAAACGGCTTGATAACTGCACTCCAATCTGACTCATGGCATTTCTGATATTCTCATCAAGCACGACCAGCTTGCGCTGCGTACTGATTGCCCATAGAACAATGATCGCAACAATTATAATGATCGTGATGAAAGTTGGCAGCATAATCAAGCTCCTCTTTATTTCAACTGAGTGAATGAGACCCCTTGCCCTCATGTTCAATCTATCAAAAATCTGTCAGAAAAAACCGCCTACTGCATGAAACATGATATTTTCGACATGAATCATGGTTTCAGATATTCGTTTCCATGGTAAACATAGATGGGGGGATTCTTATGCTGCAGATAGCGATCTGCGATGACAATATCGACGAACTGTCCAACATGGTACAGCTTTTAAACCTTTATAGAGTAACAAAAAACTTCAGCTGTGAATACTCGGCCTTTACAAATGGTGTTGATCTGGTTTCAGCTCTGGAAAAAGGAAAGCGGTTTGATATATACTGTCTGGATATAATGATGCCGGGCTTTTCGGGCATTGATGCGGCAAAGGAAATCCGTGGTTTCGACAAAACCGCATCGATTTTGTTCTTCACCGCATCACCTGAGTTTGCTTTGGACAGTTATTCGGTGAAAGCCATGAACTACGTGCTGAAGCCTGTCACGAAGGAGAAATTATTCTTCACCCTTGATGAACTGCTGGAGCAAATCAAAACCGAAAAAGACGAAGATGCGGTTATCGTTAAGAGTAATGAGGGGATACAAAGAATCCTGATCTCCACTTTGGTATTTGCCGAGGTTATCGGCAGAAATGTGTTGTATCACCTGCGCTCGGGCAGAGTCATCGAATGTACGGAGTCGTTTTCCGCTGTCTGCGATACTCTTTTGAAATATGGGTGTTTTATCAAGCCTCATCGCTCCTATCTTGTGAATATGCAGTATGTGGATACCATTGAAAATCATCAGGTGACCTTACAAACCCTTTCGGTCATCCCTGTTGCTCAAGGCAGAGCAAAGGAAATTAAACAGCAATATCTGAACTATCAAATGGAGGGGGAGCAAGCGAAATGGATGAGTTGAATATACAGATATCCACGAACACTTTATCCCCTGAACATGTACCTTTGTACCGTTATTTGGGAGGATTCCACAGATGATACAGACTATTATTGAATTCTCCCGTTATTTGGCTGCCATGTTGTTCGGTGCGGCGGTTGCGGTCAGCTTCGCCGGAATGGCACGCACACGGAAAAACTATCTGATCCTGGGGTGCTTTAACCTCGTTTTATTTATTTTGCAATTCGTCTGTTTGCGGACATGGGGAATGGCTGTGACGTTAAAGGTATATCCGTTGCTTTCCCATTTGCCGGTTGCTGTTTTTATCGTGGTATACTTAAAGCGCTCGTGGCTGATATCGTTAACAAGTGTGTTTGTCTCTTTCCTGTGCTGTCAGCCTCCCCGCTGGATCGGTACTGTTACCGGTGATGTGTTTGACAGCGCTTCCATGGATCATATTGGATATATTGCGACTGCGCTTCTGATGTACTATTTCCTGCAAATGTATGTGATAAATTCCGCCCGGCATCTGATTGATCGTTCTGTGAAATCCTGTCTGCTGTTTGGCGCTATGCCGGCTTTTTACTACCTGTTTGATTATACCGCTACTGTCTACACCGATTTTATGTACAGTGGGGCACGGGCGGCTGTACAATTCATACCTTTTGCGACATCTGTATTCTATTTTGTGTTTGTCCTCCTTTACTATGCTGAAACACAAAAACAGGCAAGCATCCAAAGAGAACGGGATATGCTGGATACACAGCTTAGGCAGGCGCAAACGGAATTTGCTTCTCTGCGGCAGATTCAGCAGATTACCACGACTTTTCGGCACGATATGCGCCATCATTTGGCTCTTTTACAGGGAATGGCTTCAAATGACCGTATAGAGGAGATCAAAGAATATTTACAGGCGGCTCAGTCCGACATGGATTCCATCACGCCCATACGTTATTGCAAAAATGAAACCGTTAATCTGATATTGTCCTCATTTGCCGCGAAAGCGAAACAATCAGAAATTCTGCTGACGATAGACGCGAATCTGTCTGATTCGCTGACCTTCAGCGACACCGAGCTTTGTTCATTGCTGTCAAATGCTTTGGAAAACGCCATTCACGCCTCGGAAAAAATACCGGATAGCAATAAGCGCATCATCCAGCTGCGTATGTTTACCAAGAATAATAAGCTGTGCATCGAAATCCGCAACAGCTATCTGGCAGAGCCGACATTTCATAAGGGTCTGCCCGTGACAAAAGAGCAGGGGCATGGCTTTGGCACAAAAAGCATGGCGAATATCGTGGAAAAACATGGTGGTGTATACCTGTTTTCGATCAAAGATGGATGGTTTATATTTCAAGCTACTGCTTAAATAAATTATAAGGGGTGTTAGAGATGAAACTTGGAGCGACTTTATACATTAATAACACAGTTGAAGCCGTAGAATTCTATCAGGAAGCTTTTGGAATGACTTTAGGATATTATGAGAAATTTCCGGACGGAACATTTATGCATGCAGTATTGCTTAGAGACGGACAGGAAGTATTTGCCGTAAGTGAATCCCAAAATGATGCTTTTGTTAATGTTATGCTGACATCATCATTAAAAGGATCGCGTCCCACTATGAGTTATAGCATCGATTTTGTTAGCGAAGATGAAGTAAGAAAAGCATATTCCGTATTGGCAGTAGGAGGAAAAGTGCTTTTGCCTTTAGGTTCGCTTCCCTGGAGTTCTTGCTGCGCTGAAGTGGTAGACAAGTTTGGGGTATATTGGTACATATCTGTGTAAAATATATCATTCCAATTTGTATACCAATGTATGTTTCTGATGAATAAGCCAACTTTCCGCCCGGCTCCCGGTGGAATAAAACTTCGATCTTTATAAATCATGGATTTGTACATATACGTAACTTGCCTGATAGTACATATAAGGTAAAATATAAATGCTAAACTTTTACATATATAAGATTTATGGTATACTTTAGTCATATTATGAGAGAGGTATACTATAATGAGAATGAGAAAGTTTCAAATTAAGCAAGTAATACTGTTTATATCATTTGTTTTACTAATGTTAACAGGATGTGGCAATAACACGCAGCAAAGTGAAACAACAACCATTCTCCCACCTACGTCTGTTCCTGTCGTTAATGATGTTCCATCAGTTACACCAACAGAGATCCCAATAACTGTTTCATCAACAGCAACATCAGTCCCAACTACAACCTCTTTACCAACGCCAACCTCTTTACCCTCACCGACTCCTGAACCAACAGCCACACCTGTTCCAATAGCAACACCGTCACCGGAGCCGACTGCTACTCCGACCACAGCTCCTGCAGAGAAAACAATAAAAATACCTGTTGTTATTTCAGGGCTGGATAAGGGGTCTGAATGCGTTTCTGTTAGCAATGTTTCTGATAAGGACATTGATTTAACTGGTTGGTATTTAATTTCTGTTACAGGTAACCAAAGGTTTAATTTCCCAGATGGATATATCATAAAAGCGGGAGCGGAAATAAAAGTTGCCTCATTTGAAGCAACAGGTGATCTTACCTGGACAACGGCGAATATGTGGAATAACTCCAAAAGTGATCCTGCTGAATTATATAATGCTGATAATATGTTACAGAGCAGATGGGATGACTAAAGTGGAATACACTGTAAATTCAGTAGGGTAAACAACTCCTCTATATGATATATATTATATTAATTTATAGTATTTTATAATTATTTATTGTCAAAATGATCTTAAAAATGTATAATGTAATTAAGAAGGGGTAAACTTAATGATAGAACAATTGGTAGAGAAACTGATCCGAAAAAAGGTTAGTGAGGATTGCTTTTATGTTTCTGCCCATGCACACCAAAGAATGGCGGAAAGGCAAATAGACATAGAAAAAGTACTGGAATGTATTTTGAAGGGGAAAACAATTGAATTCCAAAAAGACAGAGCAACGGATGACATAAAAGTCTTGTTTCAGGAAGCTACCGATAAAATGCCTGAAATTTACGTAGTCGTAGCCGCTTTAGATACCCCATTGATCATTACAGCTTGTAGAACCAGAGATGAAGCATGGGAAAGTATTGATAGTGTCCTAAGAAGAAGGGGGAGGTTTTCGATATGAGCAAGAATTGTTATATCTGTAATACAGAAATGGAACAAAAGCAAACGTCCATTAATACCGGATGGGGACAGTATAAGCTGACAGTAGAAGGTATTAGTGCCTATGTATGTCCGAAATGTGGGGAAGTAGTCCTCGAAGGCAGGGACTCTATAATGCTGCAAAGGCTAAGCAAGAGTCTGGCTGAGGTTTCAGAAGATCAAAAACCGGATGTGCTGAACCTGACCGAAGTGGCGGACTTACTGAGAGTTACAAACCAAACCATATATAACATGATCAGGGATGGAAGGCTTAAAGCATATAAGTTTGGTCGTGAGTGGAGGTTCTTCAGGAAGGAAGTCGAAGCATTCATGTCCGGCGGCGGTTCATTCGACGCTGTCGCAAGAGGTAAATTCGGCGAACGAAATAAACAGGATGCGGATATTAAGCACGTGTGATCGATATGAGGTATCTACAAAGAAGCAGATTTCAGTTGTTTTCTGAAACCCGCTTCTTTTTTGGGGCGGTAGGGGGGTGTTCCCAATATCCATGACCCTTCAACTGAAATAGATATGTCAGCTTGTTATTCCGCCTTGATCTCATCCATCTTGTCCAGGGTTCGTACACTCATCAATATTGCGGCTTCCCTCGTAGCCATTCCATAACCGGATGCAGCCTGTGCCGTCGTTGTTGACTTCGGCATAAAGTTTCCTGCTGCGTCACCCTTTATGATGCCAAGTTTTGACATGAACTTTGTACCCTCTACTGCAAAAGAAGAGATATACTTCTGATCCGGGAAGTCCGGTACGCCTTCAATGGAGTAATTTCCACCGGGAGCTATAGCTTTGATGGTTCTGAAGAGCATTGTGGCACACTGTTCTCTATTGATCAATGTATCCGGCGAAAAGGTTGTCGCAGAAGTGCCCAGTGTGATCCCCAATGCATACGCCTTCAATACCTGGGGGTTTTTTGTGTCGGTAAATGGATTCGGGGAAGCGGGTTCAACGCTTTTTCCGGTGCTCTTTTCATAGAGCAGAAGGGCAAGCTCGCAGAATTCTTCACGGGTAATCGGTTTTGTCAGATCGGCTCCCTTCAATACTTCAGGTATCAAACCTGCATTATTGGCCGTATTCAGTTCACCTAATGCCCAGTTGCTCGCTTCGCTCCAGGCCGGCATATTGTGAGAAATTACATTGGAAAACGGACCAGAAATGTCTTCACTGCTTCCTGCCTGCTTGTAGTTATCCAGATCCAATGAATACCGAACCTTTATTTCATAGCTTTCCGCATCGTAGCTCTGTTTGGTTCCATCCACAGAAAAGTAATCGCTTGCCTCTATATTCAGGCTCAAAATATCGGTCCACTCATAGAAAATGTATTTAAAGTCCTGGTCGCCCGATTTTCTCATCCAAACCTCAGTTCTCATTGAACCTCCGGATAGGGCATGGAGATCCTTTATCGCATCCGGAATTTTTCCCAGCGTAACATCAAAGAAGGGCTCTCCGCTCGGCATAGCTTTTAACTCAGCTGAAACCAGCGTGGGAGCATAATTGATGAGCTTATTAACATCCACCTTTGTATTGGCCGAAAGGGTGAATTCCTTGGACCAGGGTGAGAGGACATAGGTTTCTCCATAGTCGAAGGACTGTGAAAAACGAACCCTGAATGTGATGGAATGGTCTTTCAGATAATCCCATCCTGATTCCCAGAATGCAGCCAGAGCATCATCATTCGGGAAAAGCTGAGTCATGCTCCACCGTTCACTGCTGACGTATTTTCCCCATGAGCCAAATACAAAATACATGCTGTCGATCTCATCCGGAACGGTCTTGGGAGAATCCCAGTCGGATGTATGGTGCCAGCTGCCGTTATCAATCCTGTAATCCACCTGAAAATATACCGACATCGCAGTATGATTGATGTCATCGGCCTTCCATTTCTCGATATACTCCTGAAAATCCTCCGGCGCACCAAAGGTAAAATTTACAGAATCGTTATAGTAATGGCTGACCCCGAAGTGCTCCGGCGCACCGATTGCGGCAGGCGGCGCAAGCTCCGCTGATACTGAAAGGGGCATGGCACAGATGAGGAGCGCCATCATCAATATTGTCATCAATACCTTTCGAAACATATGAATCCCTCCTGAACATATTGAACATTTACAATGCTTCGGATAAATGGAAACATCCCGTTTGAATCAGCTTTTCTCACATCAGCGCTCAAAAAGGCTGATCAGCTGCTTGCTGATGCA
>JAEZBW010000270.1 GCA_023426765.1 Bacillota bacterium | reverse complement strand
CCGACGATGCGGCCCGAGGCGTCGCGCAACGGAGCGGCGCTGATGCTGACCGGCACTTTGACGCCGTCGGGGCGCACGATGAAGATGGACTGGTTTTGCAGCGTGTCATCGTTGTCGATGCAGTGGCCCAGGGCGCAGGCCCCGTCGCACAGGCTGGAGTGAAAGACTTCCCAGCATTTGCGGCCCAGGGCCTGATCGGGGGGGATGCCGGCGATGGCTCCGGCAGCGCGGTTAAACGATGTGATGGTGAACTCGGCGTCCACGGTGAAGACGCCGTCGGCCAGGGATTCCATGATGGATTCGCATAAAATGTCGCGTGGGAGCGCCATACTTGCCGCCTTGTTGCTGGTCGAGGCAATGTAACCGAGGCCGTCATGGCTGTCCAAGGGCTTCAAACCAATTGACTTTGCCCCGTCCAGGCCGGATAGAGCGGAAAGCGGCCGCCCCTGACGGGCGGCCTGGGGAGGAGATGCGATGGAGGATGGCAAAAAACCGATGCTGATGATCGGCACGCCGGCCTACAGCGGGCAGGTGACGGTGGCGTATTTGCGGGCGGTGGTGTCGTGCATCGGCTTTCTGGACAGCCAGGGCATCAAGACGGGGATGTTGACCCCGTCCCAGGAGAGCCTCATTCCCCGGGCGCGCAATCTGATCGCCAACGAGTTTTTGCGGCTCAAGGAGTACACGCATTTGCTGTTTATTGACGCGGACATCGGTTTTTCGCCGGAGTTGCCGCTGAAGTATCTGGAAGCCGACAAGGACGTGGTCTGCGGCATTTATCCGGTCAAGTATCTGGATATGGACAAGCTGCGCTGCATCGACAACAAGGTGCTCTCAAGGGTGGCGGCCGGGGCGTCCATGCATTACGCGGTCAAGCTCAAGCCAGGCGGCCGTCCCGAGCCGGTGACGGGGCTTTTGCCGGTGGAGTACGGGGCCACGGGGTTCATGATGATCAAGCGCGAGACCCTGGAGCGCATGGCGGCGCATTATCCCGAGCTTGGGTATGATTATTCCCATACCAATGACCACAACATCAACAACGTGGCCTTCTTCGATACGGCCATTGATGTGGAAAACCGGGAATACCTGCCCGAGGACTATGCCTTTTGCAAACGCTGGACAGACATGGGCGGCGAGATTTTCGCCGATGTGCACAGCGTGTTCACCCATGTGGGGTCCTTTGAGTTCACGGGCAACTTCACGGCCTTCCTGACGCATCTGGGCGCAGGGGGCGAGGAGTAGGGCGACAACATCCAGGATGTGACGGAGGACGACCATGCAGAAAGTGTTTTTCCTGGTGTCTTGCGGTCCGGACGAGCAATCCAAGGCCACGCGGGCCTTTCAGTTCGCCAAACTGGCGGCCGAGCGCGAGGCGCTGGCCGGCATGTTGCTCGTGGACGATGCGGTCTATCTGGCCAAGCCCGAAATTGCCGAGCGGGTGCGGGCCGTCACGGGCGACAGCCTGGCCGACCATGCCGGTTGGCTGCGTGAGAAGGCCAAGGGCCTGCCGTTTTATGTCTGCACGCCGTGCTGCCATGCCCGGGGCGTGACGACCGACGATCTCGACCCGATGTGGGCGCTGGGGACCGGCGGCCAGACCATGGATCTGCTCATTCAGGACGGGGTGACCTGCCTGTCTTTTTGAAAACCACCGCAGCCGCATGGCCTTGTGTTCAGGAGCCGGTCGGTCCGGCTCCTTTTTTATGGCTCCGTTGCGTACAAGAGCAGGCCATGCCGTCGAGCCGGCGCAAATGACGCCTCGTTTGCTCAGAGGCCTCGTTGCACCGCGACGACCCCATTCGAACAGAGCCAGCATCGCCACACGTGCCCGCCGCCTTCGTTGGCGCTGGTTTCTGCAAGCATGCGCATGCCGGTCGTTTAGCGATTGGATAGAGCCTTTGGCTGACTGGCGCTCATGCGAAAAATCTGCTATGCGCTGAAGTCGGCGTAGAAACGAAGCCTCGTGGCCCTCCATTATCTGAGAGGACCGAGAGAAATGACGGATTGATGATGGAATGATGACCGTTGTTGTCGTTGCGGAGCAGTTGTGAAATATTTCAAAAGATTGGCTCTGGTTGTCAATATCATATTGGCGGCCGCCATACACGGCTATACTGTCTACTATATCTATGGGCATCAAGGGCAATCATGGGCGATAGCCGGTCTGGCGCTTCCTGGCTTTGCCGAACTGGCCATGTGTTTTGTCTCTGTTTACGACCAGGATGCTGTTTTTAACCGCTATACCATCACTTTTTTTAGTTACCTTGTCGTTGGCTTCGCCGTGCGTTATGCCCTTGACGATGTGTATTTCGCGCTTGCCAACAGAACGGCCCGAGGAGAAACGGCGGAAGTCGAAAATTCCCTTGTTCTTGAAGCGGTCCAGGCGGCCGAGAACGGCGACTATAAGCGCTCCTGCCGCAAATTTTTAGCGGTCTTGCGGCATAATCACACGAACGGCACGGCCTGTTTCGGTGTGGGAACGAGCTTGCTTATGCAAGGCAAGGGACAATTGGCTCTGCCCTACATCGAAAAGGCGGCTTTTCTGGGTTGCGTCGAAGCCAGAAACTATCTGGCGAGCCTCGGCATGAACCGGCCTAAGGCTATTTAGGCGGCCCTGGCATCGTGGCCAGTCCCTTCGCGCCTGCCGGCATCCGTGGGCAGGCTGGGAAACCACGTCACGATTCCTCATCGACAGGATTGACGCCCACGACAAGACAAAACGGCCCGGGAGACAGGCTCCCGGGCCGTTTCGTGCGTTGGCCGCGCGGTCGATGGCGATTTGCGTGCTTCGGCGCGAAGTACGCCGTCTGAAGTTTTCTGGCCTGGACTAGCCCAGGTTCCCCCCGTCGACCACGGCGGCGCTCAGTTCCGCCTCGGCCACGACAACGCCGGCCACGGACGCTTCCGCTCGCATCTTGCACAAGGTCATGCGGCGCTTGAGGTCAAAGCAGCGCAGGACGAGCTGGTCGCCCGGCACGACCGGTTTGCGGAACTTGGCTTTCTCCACGCCCGTGAACATGAAGATGCGGTCGCCCAAGGGGCCTTCCAGGGA
>JAEZBW010000621.1 GCA_023426765.1 Bacillota bacterium | reverse complement strand
GTATAGAATAGGCATAACGCCAATTTCAAAGCCAAAAAGAAGCCCGGAATAACCGTAATCGACAAGCAGCGCAATGATGGGGATTAATACCATCAGAACACCGAAAACCAGCAGTTTCGCGCCAATCATTCGCCCGAAGCGTTTGCCGGCGCACAAGGGCAATACCCATGTGTTATCCCGAATCTCAGACGCCGCAAGTCCGCACAGAGTAAAAGCAATGATGATTGTTCCGATTTGTAAAACATCGTCCATATAATTGCGAATACAGTCAAGCTGCGTCATATCGGTCAGGCCGCTAATGCCCTGTGAAGCTTCACCTGCAAGCTGACCGGATAATACCATTGGAAGTACCACCTTGAGCATCACAGGGGTAAGCAACGCAAAAAACAGAAAGCTCGCAAATAGAATCAAAACCCGACCGCTTCTTATGGCGTACCGCAGTTCCTTGATAATCTCAGTTCTCATTTCGTGTTCACCCCCTGTAAAAACAAATCCTCTAATCGCGTCTTGCGCAGGGAAAAGGATTCTATCATGATTCCACTATCTGCCAAGAATCGCATCACTGACACGGAAACTCCATTATCAGCCACTTTGATCGTGAATGACTTTCCCGATTTAATTAAGGATACTACACCGGTCAACCGCTTCAATGCGTCCAATATATTCGATTCGACTGAATGAACAGGAGTGATATCAAAAATCGGCTGCGCGCTCTCTTTTTGAAGCTGCGCAAGTGGTTTTTCAAATAGCATCTGTCCTGCATCGATCATGCCGACCGTGTCGCAGATGCGCTCTACATCGTCTAAAATATGCGTAGAAAACAGAATGGTTTTACCCATGCCTTTCAGGTCTTTGATAAGACGCAGCACCTCACTTCTTCCCTCAGGATCAAGGGCGGAGGACGGCTCGTCAAGGATGAGTAGCTCCGGGTTTCGTATTAGGGCGGCACCAATGCCCAGACGCTGTTTCATGCCACGGGAGAACCCGCCCACACGGCGGTCTCTTGCGTCCAATAGTCCCGTCCAACTCAGTATTTCCCCAGTATGTTCGGTATTTCGTGCACCGGACAAGTAGTCAAGGGTTTCATGTGCAGTCATCCACGTATAGAATTTGGGGTCCTCAGGGAGGTAGCCGATTTTGAGATCACCTGGATGGGTAAGCTTTGTGACATCCATTCCGTTCACAACGCATTCCCCCTGTGCGGGGCGGGAGAGACCGACGAGAATGTTCATTGTCGTGGTTTTACCCGAGCCATTTGGGCCGATAAAGCCGTAAACCTCACCAGCCTTCACATGCATATTAAGTCCTTTTAACGCTTTAAAACCGTTAAACTCTTTTACAAGCCCTTTTACCGTAATCATTTGAATTCCTTCTTTCTTCCCACCAAGAGGAACAAAACAGGGCCTATCACATTGACAAACAGGCAAATTAAAAACCATGTCCATTTGTTTAAGTTTTGAACTCCTTCTCTGAAGATTTTTATGCCGCAATATACCGCCAGACTAAGTTGAAGGAGAATAAGCGGGAAGAGGATTAGGAGCATATCCTTTGTAAGTACAAACTCATTCATAACGTTACACCTCCATTGATGGGCTATTTGTCTCGCGGTTTTTTATTTGCAGAAACCGCTCCGAGAACCACACCCACACCAGCTCCGATGAACAGCCACAGAACTACGTTCTGAAGAAGTGCCCCAAGCACTATGCCGATAGCAGTACACAAGCCAATAGCTGTCCCCATATTCCAATAATCTGACATTTTCCGATTTTTCATTCGGTTCGACCTCCATTCGTTTACTTGTTAAAATAGTTGTTCCTGTTAATTATATCTCTGGCCTCACAACATGTTTGTTCCTTTTTCCGCGGGGCTTCGTGCATCTCGATAGCATAAAAACATGGATGGGCATATTCCCGCGATAGGTGTCGCAAAAATTGCACTATTTTCTTGAATACACTCTTTATAAACCTCATTATGTTACCTTTCTCGAACACGGTTTCTGCTTTTCCCATGTTTAGTATAGAAGATAAGGTGGTCATATGATAAGTTACCGGAGTCATATATCGGGTAATAAAAAAGCAGGAGCCGAAGCTCCCGCTATGAAAAGTCGAATTTTCTAAAATCCCAATTCTTTGAAATACAATATGGCATTTGCTCGGTCAGTGATTCCGGCTTTGCTGTAAATTTGACTGATATAATTCTTGACCGTACCAACGGTTAGAAAAAGCGTCTGAGCGATTTCCTGATTGCTTTTCCCTTGCATTAGCAAACGAATGATATCCTGTTCTCGCTGGGTAAAGTCCTCAAGCGATGTTTCCACTTTGCCTTGCCCGCCGATATGCTTTGTGATTTTAGCAGCAATGCTCCCCGGTAAAATGACGCTTCCTTGCACGGTGTCACGGATGGCTTCGGCCAGTTTTACCCCGCTGATGTCCTTCAGAAGATACCCCGAAGCGCCGTGGGTAATGGCGCCGAGAATGGATTCGTCATCATCAAATGTGGTTAACACCAAAACAGCCGTTTCGGGGAAATCTCGTTTAATCAGGCGTGTAGCCTCCACGCCCCCCATTTCCGGCATACGGATATCCATGAGAACCACCTGCGGGTGATGGATTTCCGTTTGCTCATAGGCCTCCATACCGTTTTTTGCTTCTGCCACTACCTGGATATCAGGATTTGTTTCAAGTAATGCGCGTAGCCCATCCCGGATAATTGTCTGATCGTCCGCCAACAGAACGGTGATTTGATTCATTGTACATCCTCCTTTCCTTGCACGGCGGGGATAATGAGGCTGACGGTAAAGCCTTCCCCTGGTACACTTTCTATTTCCAGTGTCCCGCCTACGCTTTGCACGCGCTCCCGCAT
>JAEZBW010000204.1 GCA_023426765.1 Bacillota bacterium | reverse complement strand
GCTGCGTGCTGCGGGTCGCCAACCCGTTCGGCGAACGCCAGGTGAGCCGGCGCCAGCAAGGCGTGATCGCCGCCTTCATGCAGGCGGCGGTGCGCGCCGCGCCGCTGGCGATCTGGGGAGACGGCAGCGTGGTGCGCGACTACGTCTACGTCGGCGACGTGGTCGATGCGCTGCTGCGCGCCGGACGGGCACCCCGGTTGGACGAGCACGTGATCAACATCGGCAGCGGCCGGGGCCGCAGCCTGCGCGAGGTCGCCGACGCCGTCGAGGCGGTCGCCGGGCACCCGCTTCCGCGCGAGCACCGGGAAGGGCGGCCGGTGGACGTGCCGGCGATCGTCCTCGACATCGGGCGGGCTCAACGGGTACTCGACTGGGCTCCCGCCACGCCCTGGGAAATCGCGCTCGAGCGCACCTACCGCTGGAACCGGATCGCGTTCGCCGGCTGAGGCGGAGCGCCGCGCCCGAGCCCGCGCGGCCCCTGCTTTTGCCCTCCCACACCGTCGCGCCGCGTGCTATGTCTCCCGGTCTAATCCGGCAGGCGAGCGGCCTTTCCACGCCTGTTTCCTTGGTATTCCCACACCCTTGCGGTCGACGGCGGAAAAGCCGGCAGCGCTCAGACCGGGCACGAGAGGATCGAAACATGCGGGGCTTGAGAAAACGCATCCTGGTTACCGGCGGCGCTGGCTTTGTCGGTTCGCACCTTTGCGAACGCCTGCTGTCCGAAGGCAACGAGGTCATCTGCGTCGATAACTTCTACACGGGTACGCGCGACAACATCGTGCACCTGATGCCGAACCCGTATTTCGAGCTGCTGCGCCACGACATCACCTTCCCGCTGTACGCGGAGGTGGACGAGATCTACAACCTCGCCTGCCCGGCGTCGCCGATCCATTACCAGCGCGACCCGGTCCAGACCACCAAGACCTCGGTGCACGGCGCCATCAACGTGCTGGGCATGGCCAAGCGCCTGAAGGCCCGCATCCTGCAGGCTTCGACCTCGGAGGTGTACGGCGATCCCTCGGTGCACCCGCAGCCGGAGGAGTACCGCGGCAACGTCAGCACCACCGGCCCCCGCGCCTGCTACGACGAGGGCAAGCGCTGCGCCGAGACGCTGTTCTTCGACTACTACCGGCAGTTCAACCTGCCGATCAAGGTGGTCCGCATCTTCAACACCTACGGTCCGCGCATGCACCCGAACGACGGGCGCGTGGTGTCCAACTTCATCGTGCAGGCGCTGCAGGGCGAGCCGATCACCATCTACGGCGAAGGGCAGCAGACGCGCTCCTTCTGCTACGTGGACGACCTGGTCGAGGGCTTCATCCGCTTCATGGCCACCGCGCCGGGCGTCCCCGGTCCGCTGAACCTCGGCAACCCGGGCGAGTTCACCATGCTGGAACTGGCCGAGATGGTGCTGCGCCTGACCGGTTCCTCCTCGAAGCTGGTCTACATGCCGCTGCCCGAGGACGACCCCAAGCAGCGCCGCCCGGACATCACCAAGGCCAAGGCCCTGCTCGGCTGGGAGCCGACGATCCCGCTCGAGGAAGGCCTGAAGCGCACCATCGCCCACTTCCGCAAGCTGCTCGACGCCTGAGCGCCGCCCGATGCGCCTCGCCTTCGTCGATTTCAGCGGCTGGGACTACACGGTCGACACGCCTTACCAGAGGCCGTTCGGAGGCTCGCATTCGGGACTCTGCTACCTCGCCGAGGAGTTGGCCCGGCAGGGCCACGAGGTGTGGATCCTGAACGGCGTCGCCGTTCCGACCGTGTCGCGCGGGGTCCGTGTCGCGCGGATCGACGAGGCGAGCGTGCGGGCGCTCGCTTCGGCGGACGCGGTCATCGTGCTCAACGGCTGCGCCTTCGACCGTGCCGCGACGCTGCGCCGCGCGCTCGGCGACGGGCCGATGTTCGTCTACTGGACGCAGCACGCCGACGACCAGCCGGCCTCGGCCAACCTGCACGACCCTGCCATGCGGGCGCTGTGGGACGCCTTCGTGCTGATCAGCGACTGGCAGGCGGAGCGCTACCGCAGCGTCTTCGGGTTGCCGGCCGAGCGGGTCATGGTGCTGCGCAACGCCATCGGCCCCTCATTTCATGACATGTTTTCCGCGGACGACCGCGTTCGGGCGGGACGTGACGGGGCGCCGGTGCTGGCCTACACCAGCACGCCGTTCCGCGGCCTGAACGTGCTGCTCGGTGCCTTCCCGCGGATCCGCGCGGCGATTCCGGGCACCACGCTGAAGGTCTTCTCCAGCATGGCGGTCTATCAGGTGGACCGCGGCCGCGACCAGTACGCCGACCTCTATGACCTCTGCCAGGCGACCGAAGGCGTCGAGTACGTGGGCTCCCTGCCCCAGCCCGATCTGGCCCGGGCGTTGCGCGGCGTGACCTGCCTGTCCTACCCGAACACCTTCGCCGAGACGTCCTGCATCGCCGCGATGGAGGCGATGGCCGCCGGCTGCATGGTGGTGACCAGCTCGCTGGGCGCCCTGCCCGAGACGCTGGGGGGCTTTGGCTTCACCATGCCGCCGCCCGACGATTCCGGCGCGTACTCCACCCGCTTCGCCGACCTGACGGTACGCGTGCTGCGGCTGATGGCGGACGACCCCGAGCGGACGGAACGCTATCTGGCCGATCAGGTCGGGACGGTGAACGCGACCGCCACCTGGACGGTGCGGGCCCGGCAGTGGGCGGCCTGGCTGGCCGAGCGCAGCGC
>JAEZBW010000151.1 GCA_023426765.1 Bacillota bacterium | reverse complement strand
ACTTAAGGTTGTGGCCTTCATATACAGAAATCGTTCGTCCAAACTCTTCCCAGGTAAGTTTTTTCCCGTCAATAATAATCGAGGGGACATTATTATAGTTATCAGGACCACCTTCAATCCTTCCAATACCTTTAGACGATTTCAGGAAATATTTGTACTGCCGTTCACCCTTCTTAAGATACTTGTTTGAGACCCCTCGATTAATCCTGGTATAAAGTTCCTGCAGACAAACGAATGGATCGCTGTCTAATTTCGCGTATAATGAGAAATAATATCCGCCGTTAGTTTCACTGGCTTCCCATAATAACCCCAAAGGGTTCATGACCAGTTGGATTTCAAAAGTGTGCCTTTTTACTGTATAAGTCCTGGTGTAGTCTTTGAAATGGCTTATCCCTATGGTATCAGCAAGTAAATCATTATGACAGTCCATACAATATAGATTCGTTTTACCATCCAGGTCGGTTAAGTGTACTCTGGCTTCTTTTCCGCAATTTTTGCACAAACTCATAAAGGCCTCCATCAGATTTAAAATGCATTTTCAATAAATAATTAATACCTTATCAGTCCGCAGATTTCCTTTATCAGCAGCATAATTATTTTACCAGACAAAGCTTCCATATACAAATATTTAAAAATTACTGTTGTTTTTATTGTTTTTTTAAAAGATAATGAAAAGATAGAATAAGTAAAGGAAGATTAATCCAGAAATGAATAATTTTTTTATAGGTATATACGGTTCTGAAGATGATAATGGATAGACTTGGATTATATGATTGGAGGAGTTTTAATGAATAATAAGAGACCTGTTGTTTTATTAGTAATGGATGGAATAGGTTTGAATGATAATGAGTACGGAAACGCGGTAAAAGCTGCATATATACCTACATTAAGCAGCCTTATGAGAACCTGTCCCAATATAGCTATAAAAGCACATGGAACAGCTGTCGGTTTACCCTCGGATGAGGATATGGGTAACAGTGAGGTAGGGCATAATGCTTTAGGTTGTGGACAGATATATGCGCAGGGAGCCAAGCTTGTTAATGAATCCATTGAGAATGGAAAAATGTATGCTTCACAAACCTGGAACACTATTATAGGCAATTGTATTGAAAACAGGGCGGTCCTGCACTTCATTGGGCTATTATCTGATGGTAATGTGCACTCCAATATCGCTCATCTGAAATCAATGTTAAAGAGGGCAAAAGAGCAGGGCGTATCAAAGGCCCGTATTCATATTCTGCTTGATGGCCGTGATGTCGAAGCAACTTCAGCTTTAGAATATGTTGATGAGCTTGAAAAACTGCTTCTGGAGCTTAACTGTGCAGACTTTGATGGCAGGATAGCTTCAGGTGGCGGACGAATGAAGATCACAATGGATAGATATGAGGCTAACTGGGACATGGTCAGATCAGGTTGGGAAACTCATGTGCTGGGAATGGGAAGACAATTTGGCAGTGCAGCATCAGCTATTGAAGCATATAGAAAAGAATATGGTGTAATTGACCAGGACTTGCCGCCTTTTGTGATAGCTGATGATGGTGACCCTGTAGGTATAATACATGATAATGATAGTGTGGTTCTATTCAACTTCAGAGGTGACCGGGCTATTGAGATAAGCAAGGTATTTGAAGATGAGAATTTCTCCAAATTCGATAGAGTCAGGTATCCAAAAGTTATCTATGCCGGTATGCTGCAGTACGATGGTGATTTAAAGCTTCCCAAACGCTATCTTGTAAATCCACCTGATATTAAAAATACTCTTTCGGAGTTGTTGGTGAAGCATGGTATAAAGCAATATGCGGTATCAGAAACTCAGAAATATGGGCACGTTACATATTTCTGGAATGGCAACAGAAGTGAAAAGTTTGATGAGGTGCTTGAAGATTTTGAGGAAGTGCCATCAGACAGAGTGCCTTTTGAACAGCGTCCCTGGATGAAGGCTGCAGAGATCACAGATAAATTGATTGATGCTATACAGTCCGGTAAGTACACATTTTTAAGAGCCAATTTTCCTAATGGAGATATGGTAGGACATACCGGTAATTTTGCTGCAGCAAGAATTGCGGTTGAGGCGGTTGATCTATGTCTAGACAGGATTTTAAAAGCTGTTGATAAATTTGGAGGAATATTGATTGTGACTGCAGACCATGGAAATGCGGATGAGATGTATGAAAAAGTGAAAGGTAATGAAATTCCAAGGCCTAAAACCGCTCATACATTAAATCCCGTTCCGTTTATCATTTATGATAAACTGGAACAGCATGAAATAGCAAAAGGGAGTTTTGGTCTTGCAAACGCAGCACCCACTATTGTTGAGCTTCTTGGGATGGAGAAACCGGATATGTGGGAGGAAAGTATGTTACAAGAGTCAACTGCTGGTGAGGAACGTGTATGAGTCAATTTATTTTTGAATATATAGATTTACAATTATGAACAAACTAAATAAAAGTATGGTACAATTAATACAATTATATCCAAATACTAATGAAAGGAGATAAAAGAATGAGAATATATTTAGATACAGGCCAGTGATTCTGACAAGCCCGAGCACCTCCATCATTGTTAAGGAATGTATTATCAATGAGTGGAGGAAGGATAATGTATATAAAACAATTTTACCTATACCGTATTATGGGACAGTTATTGCCTGTCTACCCGGTTTACATGCTGATGTTTCAGCAAAAGGGGCTCTCGATATCAGCAATATCAACGCTTATGATCCTATGGAGCATACCAGGGTTGTTGCTTGAAGTCCCGAGCAGCGTATTGGCAGACCGATGGAACCGCAAAAATCTGATGGTTGCAGGAAGGCTACTCAAAGGTTTATGCTTTGTGGTCTGGAGCATATGGAGCAATTTTACTGGATTCGCTGCTGGTTTTATTCTATGGGGAGCAGGTGGTGCATTGTGCTCAGGAACTGAAGAAGCATGGTTGTATGATGCTTTAAAAGCCCATGGAAGAGAGTGTGAATTTGATCGTATTTGGGGAAAGAGTACGTTTTACTATCAAATGACAGTAGGGATTGCTTCAATCATAGGAAGCATAATAGCGGCATTTAATATGCAATTGACTCTTTGGCTGTCAGTAATCTCAATAACAGTCAGTGCAATGATAGCAGTTTTATTTTCTGAATATAATTTTCACATTCAAACACAGAAGGGTAGCAGCTTTAAAGACTATATCACAACATTAAAAGATGGAGCTTCTTTTTGCTTTAGACATGCCACCATATCTATTCTGGTAGGATTTAATTTGACTGTATTGGTGACTGCCGGTATCCTGGATGAATACGATCAGTTGATTGTGCGCTCTATGGGTATACCGATTGCCCTTATTGGGATGTGGGGTTTTTTTCGTTACAGTATGGAAGCCCTTGGTGGCAGGGCTGCATGGAAGATAAAAAACTTACTGGAAAGAAAAGGATTTACAAGGCCCATTTCAATCCAGTTAAACATTGCCATCTTTGCAGGGTTGCTCCTTGCGCTTACTGCAGGTTTTCCTATCCTGATCATGTTGCCGTTATATGTCCTGTACTATTTTCTTTTATCTGCAGGAAAGGTTCTGTTTACAGACACATTGCAGACAGAGGTACAATATCAGGGGCGTGCAACGGTACAATCTCTTGCAGCCATGCTTGAAACACCTTCAGGGATACTGATCTATTCTCTGTTTGGAGTGGTGGGAGGATTTGGGCAGCTTCAGGGAGCCATGATGGCAGTAGCTGTATGGATTCTGGTGATCTGTGCATTGTTTCAAGCTCTTCGTAAAAGACAGGAAGGGGGATTGGCTCATGAACGAAAGTAATCTATCAATACCTGGTTCTTTCTGTGATAAAATCCTCCGCATATTTAGAGACAAGGGGGAAGTCTGGATAAGTAAACTGCCGGATTTGGTGGAGAAGTTCATACTGAAGTGGGAACTGACAGAGTGCAGGATAGAGGAAAACTTGTCAATTCACTTTGTTTGTTATGCACATTCTCCGAAATATGGTGATGTAGTATTGAAAACAGGGGTACCTCATCTTGAGTTGTTCAGCGGAATAGATGCCTTACTTCAATATGAAGGTAAAAATGCCTGCATGCTTTATGAGGTAGATAGGGAACAGGGTGTAATGTTGATGGAACGGATACTTCCAGGCACCAGGCTTAAGGATGAACCCAATTTCAATCAGAGGATTAGTGCCGGGGCATATCTAGCAGCAAATCTTCCGATAGAAATTCATGGCGAGCATGATTTTCCTATTTATCAGCAGCAGATGAAGAAGGCCTTTGAACGCGCACGACATGAAAAATGTGCCGGTGAGGAGTTCGTTTCAATACTTAGCCATGCAGAAGACCTATATGAAGAGATTCTATCACTAAACCGTCCCAGGGTATTATTACATGGAGATTTACATCATGAAAATATATTAATGGATACCTCAGGTAACTGGAAAGTAATTGACCCGCAGGGGCGGATTGGTGAGCAATGTTTAGAAGCCGGCCGGTTTCTTCTCAATGAGTGGGATTGGTTCGGTGGCATTGGGGACTCGGAGCATATGTCAGAATGCATCAATTCCTTTGCAAAAGTACTAGGTGAAAGCCGGAGAACCATTGCGATCAGTTGTTTCCTGGATTACGCTCTTTCCAGTTGTTGGACACTGGAGGATGGTGGAGAACCTAAGGATATTGAAGATGCAATACAGCAGATGAAGATATTGCTGGAGTTACTTAAATTCCTCAGATGGTAAACGTAAGCATTGGGTATTGCAAGAATTGCAAGAACACTTGCAAATTATGCTTGACAAGTCCAAGCCTGTCATGTAATAATATTCCAAAATAGTGAGTGTGCATAAGAGCCAGATGCTCGAGCTGCATAGGGGCGTCAAAGCCCTACACGTGGAATGATAACCCGCGGAGTCACTTTACAAGTGATTCTGCGGGTTTTTATATTTTGTACTTAGACATCAAAATGTTTTTGTGTGGGGGTGTTATAATGAGCATTTTGAGAAAGGATTATCCCATCCTGGAATATGACCCGGAGAAAGTGGCTGTTATTCAGCCGGGTCGTAATCATAGAGACATCAGCTTCCCTGAACGATGCGTAATGACTTTTTTTGGAGATATTGTAGAGAAATACAGCCAGATGGGTGGGGTGCAGGCACGATATAGTACAAAATGGGAAACAGGCACTGTGAAAGTATATGAAATCAAATATAAGGGAACTGATATATGCTTTATTCATACATATGTAGGTGCACCAATTGCAGTCGGAATTATGGAATTTATTATGGCATATGGTGTGAAAAAGATTGTTGCCTGTGGAGGCTGCGGTGTTCTGGATGAGATTGAGCCAGGGCACATTTTGCTGCCTGTCACAGCTGTAAGGGATGAAGGTACATCGTATCACTACATGCCGCCAAATAGGGAAATTCAGCTCGATAAGGATGTACTTGATTCGGTCAAAAGAACCATTGATAGATCAGGGTATCGGTATACTGAATGCAAGACATGGACAACTGATGCATTTTATCGGGAAACACCTGAAAAAGTATCTTTGAGGAAGGCTGAAGGTTGTAAATGTGTTGAGATGGAATGTTCGGCACTTGCTGCAGCAGCGAAATTTCGCGGAGTTAAGTTTGCACAGCTATTATACAGTGGGGACATATTGAAAGATGAGAGTTACGATGAAAGGGACTGGCAAAGGAATGTACCAGCAAGAGAAAAACTGTTTGTACTTTCGCTGGATGCATGCCTGGAGATATAATTAAGGAGGTGATGGAAGGATGTTTAATCCTGATCTGGTTCGACAATTCTATAATGAATATGGGGAGAAGGAATGGAATCGTCTGGATTCTTCCGCATATGGCAGACTCGTTTACCATGGTCATGTAAAATTTATGGAGCCTCATATAGGACCTGGGAAACGTGTACTTGATGCCGGTTGTGGAGCAGGGAGGTTCAGTATTCATATCGCACAAAGCGGAAGCAGCATAACTCTTTTAGACATATCAGACGGTCAGCTTGCATTGGCAAGACAGAAGATGGATGAAAGGGGTTTTGCCAGCCAGGTAGAAAAGTATATCAAGGCGGATGTTTCAAGTCTTTATATGATTCCAGATGATTATTATGATACAGTGATCTGTTACGGAGCTGTGCTGAATTACCTTTTCAGCAATGCAAGAAGAGCAATTGATGAATTGAAGAGAGTGACGAAGAACAATGGAATGCTTCTTTTCAGTGTTAACAGTTTGTGGGGAGTATTACGATCATGTGCAGTCAATGAGGGAATGGTTCCCGAGAAATTCTGGGGTAAACCGGAGTACTGGAAAATATATGAGGTAGCCACGACTGGAGATCTGGATCATCCTGACGTTAATCACCCTCCCCGCCATTTTTATACTGCAGCTGAATTTAAAAATATACTTAAGGATTCCGGACTTGTAGAAATAGAGTCGGGGGCTTCTCCTGCAGTAATGTCAGGATTGAGAACACAAGCAGATCTGCTTGAGAAAAATGAAACTGCGTGGAAGGCTATACTTGACATTGAGAGCTTATCCTGCTGTGTTGAAAACCTTGCAGACGCAGGCGAGTTTTTGCTGATAAAAGGTAAAGTGGTAAAAGGCCAGGGAAAGTCTGACATGGAAGAAGTCGAATCAGTAGATAATCAAAAGAGTGATATTATAATCGAAACAAATAGACTCATTTTAAAAGAATTCAAAAAGGATGACTGGAAAGAAGTACACCTTTATTCTACTGATGAAGAAGTAGTAAGGTTCATGCCGTGGGGACCCAACACTGAAGAAGATACTCAGGCTTTTGTAGACAGAGTTTTAAAGGAAAGAGCTAAGAATCCTCGTAAAGAATACCATTTTATCGTAATTGAGAAGTCGTCTGGCAAATTGATTGGTACTATTGGGATTGCACTTGGGGGATACAAAGACCGGCATGGAATGCTTGGATACTGTTACTCAAGAAAAGTCTGGGGACATGGTATTGGTACTGAAGCAGCCGGAGCACTCATTAAATATGGGTTTGAAAGCTTGGAGCTTCACCGTATATGGGCAGATTGCGATACTTTGAATTATGGGTCGCAAAGAGTTCTTGAGAAGAACGGGATGCGCAGGGAAGGATGTTTTAAAAAGAAAAGTTTTATTAAAGGTGAATGGCGGGATGATTTTCATTATGCAATTCTAAGGGAAGAATGGGAAGCAAGGGGGACAATGCCATGATGAGGAATCCAAGACTGGCAAAACCCTCGATCGAGTATATGAATAGCTACATTGCGGCATGCAGGGAATACGCAGAAGCGGATTTAGGAATATATGATGATTTTCATGGCGAAAATCCCACTCCTGAGCGTATAAATAAATTACTTATACGATATGAAAACCAGAGCAGAGGTATTGGTCTTCCTGAGGGGTGGGTGCCGGGTTCTACTTTCTGGCTTGTAGATGAGGACGAGTATATAGGATCAGGTAACATCAGGTATGCTTTAACAGAACCACTCAAAGAATTTGGCGGACATATCGGGTATGAAATAAGACCTTCGAAATGGGGACAGGGTTATGGTACTATACAACTTAAGCTACTTCTGGCAGAAGCTGCAAAGTTAGGTATTAAGTGTGCCCTACTGACGTGCTCTACCGATAATGCGGCATCCATCAGGGTTATAGAAAAAAATGGCGGTATGCTATTAGACTGTATTAATAACATAATTGACGGGCATGAGCGGCCAACTTACAGGTATAGAATTGATACCGGTTTTATAGATGGAGATTTGTATTCATTTAAGGATTCATGGTATCATGGTTCAAATATCAAGTTTGATACTTTGCTGCCTGGTAGTACAATTACACAGTGGAGGGAGCTGGCAGAAGCATTTTCACACCAGCCGACAGGTCTGTCATACGGAGATGATAAGGTTATACAGCATAATGGAATTCAACCAGGTTTTTTATATATTATCGATGAACCGATTGTCCCAGGGGAAGATATCTACTTTCATCCCCGCACTACAATGGAGCCCGGACATGAATGGCTGACAGTAAGGCCACTCAAGGTAAAATGTATTGCAACTTTGCCTGGTTGATATCTTGGGAAGTGGAGGCTGAGAATCTGTCAGATATCATGTTAAGCTCAGCTTATGCTGCATTTTTGTGCACAAAAAATCGAGATGGAAATGATATGCTCCTGTATACTGATATTGAAT
>JAEZBW010000141.1 GCA_023426765.1 Bacillota bacterium | reverse complement strand
AAATACAGCGGCTGGCAGCGTCTCGGGGATACCGACAAAACAATTCAAAGCAAGCTTGAACAGGTATTGACGAGAATGACAGGAACCAATACCGAGGTCATCGGATCGGGAAGAACGGATGCAGGGGTTCATGCCCTTTGTCAGGTTGCCAATTTTATCACCGAGGATACCCGTACAATCGAAGAAATAAAGGCCTACCTGAACCAATATCTACCCGAAGATATTGCCGTTCCCGAGGTTTCCGAGGTTCAACCGCGGTTTCATGCAAGGCTGAATGCCGTATCTAAAACTTACTTGTACAGAATATGGAATTTACCGCATCCCGAACCGTTTATCCGAAAATACAGCCTTCATGTCCCAGAACCATTTTTAAAGGTAAAGGCCATGAAAAAAGCAGCCGAAGCCCTGATTGGGGAGCATGATTTTTCAAGCTTTGCGTCCCAGTCCTCCAAAAAGAAATCAAACATCCGCACCATCAATGCCATTACCTTTGACAAAAAGGACGGGCTGATTGAGATTCGGATCATCGGTGACGGTTTCCTGTATAACATGGTTCGGATTATCATTGGAACGCTGCTGGAGGTGGGGCTTGGAAAAATGCGGCCCGAAGAGATGGAAGCCATTCTC
The DNA here is from genome assembly GCA_023426765.1 of Bacillota bacterium. Classification (GTDB taxonomy): domain Bacteria; phylum Bacillota; class Clostridia; order DSM-8532; family DSM-8532; genus JAAYJG01. The sequence continues at coordinate 10,855 of JAEZBW010000141.1, read as the reverse complement.
GAAAGCGGCGATCGGCATAAGGCCGGACCGACAGCACCTCCGCACGGGCTGTTTCTTGAAAAGGTAAACTATGAATAAATCATCCGCTGTCTGCAAAGAATAGTTTTGAATTTTGTGCAGAGCAGGTGATTGAATGGAAGAACAGAATGATGTGAAAATAACCTCTTATGACAGACTGATGAGGGCCTGGGAAAACTCCATGGAACTAACCCGGGATTTTGAGGTTTATGCAAAGCGGGTAGATGATGAAGAACTGAAACAGGTCTTTAAAAAATTTGCTGAAGAAGAAGGGTTCCACGCCTCCAAATTCAGGGAACTGCTTTTGGCCCGGCAAAATGACAAGCTTCAGTAAAACCCGACCCAGACAGGACATGATCCCTGGAGATTTTCCAGGGATCTTTCATATGTGCTGCCTGTAAGATACAATTTAAGAGTAAGCTTGGTTTCTACTCTTCCGAAGCATTCTTTTTGAACAATTTAACCGTTACCTTATCATCTTCAATATAGACTACGATTTCAACGGGATATTCCCGGGTGTTTTTAAAGCGCAGATCCTTGCTGTTATAAACTACTGTCGCATCTTTTCCCTCTTCTACATAGGGGATCGGCTCTGAATGGCGGTGGCGTTCCACTATCTTAAAATCTGCTTTCAACGCTGCGTTGTAAAGCGTGGTGGATACCTGGCAGATTCCGCCGCCGGTGCCTTCTCCCTTGTCGCCGTTCCCCAGCAGAATGGGTGCTTTCTCATAGCCCTTGTCTCCAGTTCTTTTCCCCAGGATACCGTTGAATGAGAAAACCTCGTCGGGCTCAAGTACCGTATGGTTTATTTCCTCTGCGGCGAGTTTGATGTTATGAACACGATCTTCATCCTTGTTCAGGATTTCGGTTGAAAAACTGACGATCTCGTTCGGATCCTTCGGTTCGGCTGCAGGGGTTGGCGTACCGAACGGAGTTGGTATTGTAATCGGCGACGGATCGCTTTGTAAAAGCCCGGGTTTATTCTGTGTTTTACTGTCTCGTGATTCCTGCTCTTTGCCCGGGCATGCACTGAGTGTAACAATTACCAGAAAGAGAAAGAATATCATTTCGGCTCTTTTAAGCATCAGCATCACCTCGTGTTATTTTTTGTTGAACGGCTTGGCTGCATACAAAGCAATTTCTTGATTACAGTACAAATAGTGGAACCCGGCAGATTCAAATTCGATGCAAAAGTGATTCCATTTTCATAACTAAATTCCAAAAAACGCAAAAAAAAACGATAGAATAAATTTACATAAAATAGCTTGCAAAGCTTTTGAAGACATGGTATAGTAATAATGAAGTCGATCTAATACTGGTGTGGATATTTTCTGGGCATGACTCTCTTTAATTTATTGAGGTACAATGTCAAAGAGTTTTATCCAAAATAAATTAAGGAGGTATTTTGATATGGCGGACAAAACAATCGTTTGCAAAGATTGCAACACAGAATTCATTTTTACTGAAGGGGAACAGGCTTTCTACAAGGAAAAAGGCTTTGAAAATGAACCCCAGAGATGCCCGGAATGCAGAAAAGCAAGAAAACAACAAAGGAATTCAAACCGTGGCAACGGCAATAGCAGATGGTAAAAATCAAAAGAGAGCTTAGCTCTCTTTTTTTGTGCTTCCTTTCAGTTTACATCCCATAAGTACAAAGCGTATTGCGCTGAGACAGCAGGGGCTGTCAAATCACTGCTCGTTCATTTCAACTTTTCGGATATATCGGAAATCCTGGTCATATAGTAATAAATGTAGTATCACAACCAATAAGAGGAGTGCTTATGTTCATTGTCGTCCGGATGAAGCGCCTTCTTCTGATTCCCATTTTTTTTGCGGTGATTGCCTGCCTGCTATTCATTTTCGCCGAGCGTGAGGATGAATTATTCTTATGGGAAACCATTCCCGTGAACAGTGAACTCACCGAAGAATACACTCCCATCATTGAAGATATTATCGCTTCCCGCAATAAAGCGATGCTCGAACAGGACATTGAAGCGATAAAACCATTTTATAACATAAAAACGACATATGGCATCTGGGCATTTGAACATGAAGAGAAAAAAATTAAATACCTGCATCAATGGGCGGATAAACAGGGTGTCAAATTTACAGATATCGCTACCATGTTCAAGGTCAGATGGGTGAAGGAAAACAGCGGAAAAATCACCGTTAACTTCTCAGCTATCACCGAATATACCTATGCGTACGAAAACCAGACCGACAGCCCCAATTCACTTAGAATCGCTACCTATCATGTGTTGGATCTGTCCGCCGGCCTGGAAAACTGGATCATCACCAGGGAGTGGTATACCGATCCCTTCGCGGATTCACTGAACCTGGACAACATAAAAACCGAAGATGATAAAGCTTTCATCATGACACAGGAGCAAAGAGATTTCTCGGGTATAAATGACAGGCGTCAGGGAGCCATGGAATATGCAGATTTATATTGCGGAGCCAGCGATGATTCGGAGTACTATTTTCTGTATAACAGGAAGTATAAAAACTATAATTCAATCGGAGGAGATTGCGCAAATTTTGCATCCCAGGTTCTTCATGAAGGAGGAAAATTCAGGAAGACCGGCGGCTGGAACTACGATAAGGATGGTAACCGGGCCTGGGTAAACGCACAGGGCCTTAAAGATTATCTGATATACAGCGGCAGGGGTTCGCTGATCGTCCACGGAACTTATGATAAGGTGCTCAAGCTTTCCTACAAACTGTTGCCCGGAGATATTATCGCGTACGAAAAAAAAGGGAAGGTGGTCCATGTCTCAGTCGTGACCGGTGCAGACTCCAGAGGATATACGATGGTCAACTGCCATAATACCGACCGTTTCAAGGTCCCCTGGGATCTGGGCTGGAGTGACAGGGGTATCAAATTCTGGCTGATTCGCGTAAACTACTAGAAAAAAACATTGAATCGGGACTGCAGCGGCAGTCCTTTTTTGCAGCCTGATCCTTGCGCATAGAAATGAAAGGTAAGAAGCAGGCAGATTTATGGTAAACCTTTTCGAAGGGGTTGCATACTATATAGCGAGTCAAGTTATTGTGAATATTTCAGAAGGAGGTGCTACAGGATGCTCGAATACGATTTTGTAGAACTGAAAAACCAATTGAAGGCGGAAGTTAAACATGAACTGGAAGCAGAGCTGGAAGCGAAGCAGATTGTTGATGATGATACCGAACAAAAGACCCGCCAGAAACAGATTAACAAGCAAATCAACTACAATTATCTGACCCAGAAGCAAATCCAGGGCCAGACTGCGGATGCGGACAATGATTCGGATTCGGAAGCAGAGGTGGAAAATGTAACCAAAACAAGAACCGAAACCGAAGCTGAAGCAGAGGTCAAATCCAAAATCAAGAACAAAGCCGAAGGTGAAGGCGAAGCAAAGGTTGAAACTGCAACCGACAAAAAGCCGAAGTATTTTTAAGCCAGGACATGTGAAGAGCAGCAATTTGTAATTGCCGCTCTTCAATTACAAATCAATGGACAGTGGGGGAAATGGGGGAGGCAAAATGGACGAAGACTCCAGGGCTTTGGAAAGGGAAAGCCTGCAATATAATTCGCAGGATCTGGATCAGGAGCAGAACATGGATGTCAACCCGGTTCAGAACAATACGGTTCATGTTACGGTGAATCATGAGAAAATGGATTTATCCGCAAAAATATGCGGGGTAACCTATAACGGGAAAAGTAGACAAATATCAGGCGGTACCGGTATTCTGCTGTTTTTCGGATATGAAGGCAACATTCCGGTGGCAAGGACAAAGTCGGACGAACATGGCAATTACAGCTTTGACAACATACCCCCCGGCTATTACAGTATCCGGACTCAAAACGAATACGGCGAGTTCAGGATGCATTATATAAAGCTGCTGCCGGGACAGGAAACCTGCCAGGCTCTTTTTGTCTAGGAATTAACCCGAAGAGTTGGTGAGCATATACAGGTGTATGAAAGCTGTTAATATACCTGTTCTTACGGGTTGTATATCGCAAGCCCTGTACATTATTGTCTGAATGTTCTTCCGAAAGGAGACTGAAGAAATAGCTTAAAGCCTCATTTCAAGGATAGCCTGAAGCATTTCCGTGGCGTTTTGAAAGCGTTTTTCAGGATCCGGACAGATAGCTTTCTCTACGATTCGAATCAAAGCCCGGGGAACATCCGAATTCCTTTCCAGCAGCGGAACCATTGAACTGGAAGCACCAGCAGGAATATCACCGTTTCTGACAAGTGGTTCCGGGCGAACGGAAGAGGGCAGGCTGCCGGTTAGCAGGGAATAAAAAAGGACTCCTATTGAATAAATATCGGCCACAGGTGTTAACACACGGGACGCTCCGATCAACTCCGGCGCTTTGAACGCATTGATCTCACGATAACCTGAAACAAAGCCCGGGCCAGTGTTATCACAAATCCACGCAAGCCCCAAATCTCCCAGCCTTGCAGAGGGAATCCCGCGGGGATCCTTTTTGAAGAGAATACTTTCAGGTTTGATATCTCCATGAACAACACCCATCTCATGGCAGTGACGCAGACCCGATAAAACATCGCAAACCACACGGCATGCATCATTCCAGGACAGGCTGCCGCCGGTGGCTTTCAGATAGCATTCCAAATCGCCCTCGGGCATGTATTCATAAATCAGATAAATTCTGTCCCGGCAGACAACATTTTCATACATTCTCACCAGATTGGGGTGAGAAATGGTTTGCATCACAGAAATTTCACGTTTCAGGTAAAGGATATCCTCTCCAAGCAGACGGGGAAGAATTACCCTGATCTCGGCAAGAAGGCCGGTTTCTTCATGCCGTGCCAGATAAACCAGCCCCATACCGTCCTGCCGAAGCTCCTGAAGGATGCAATAAGAATCCAGGCCCTTCAAACTGTGCTCATTGCCGTAATCGGAGGAGCATTTCCTGCACATGAATATGGGGTGCCCATATGCCTGCTGCTCGGATGGGGTTATTTCCACCGTAATAGGATCACCGCAGGCTATACATTTTGCTTGCGCACTGTGAAAGAGTTGAATTTCCGGGACAATGACAGAATAATAATCCTGAGGCTTTAATGGCTTCTGTTCTGCAGGTTCGGCATCAGCCGAAGCAGGAGAAACCGAATCAGCAGGTGCATCTGAGTCTTCTATGGATAGTGAATCTTCCGGACCAGGGTGAGTATTGGCCGGGTAGATGCTTTCACGAGAGAAGTGGTCGGCACCTGATAGAGATTCCATGGGAGCAGCTGAATGCTTAACCGGTGTTTTAGTGTTGTTTTCCATACCGGTTGAGATGATTACAGGTATTTCATAGACTTCATCGGTAGCCTCCAGTTTGAAAACGGTATTCCCGGCAACGATGCGATCGCCATCATACACTTCGGTCTGTTCGCCTGTGGCCGGTATGGTGGCATTCCCTCTTTGGATAAGGGTACCATTTGTGCTGTTGTTATCGCGGATGTAAAAATGGGGAGGGATGTAGTCAATAAAAAAGTGCTGCCGGGACGTAAGGTATTCACAGGGATCCACTTTAAAATCGACATTTCTGCCGGAGCCGCCCCTGCCAATACAATAGGAGCATGCAGTCTTCAATTCAAGGTATCTGTCGCGATCATACCCTTTTATCACGATAAGACGACCTGCCATGTTTCCTCCCAGGCTTTTTACAACCATTCTTTAATTCCGGTCACACCATAACAGAATTATATCATGATTGTCCTGTAAATGTAAGGAAAAATGAGGAAGATGGTAAAAACTCAGAATTTTTTAAAGGCAAAGAAAACAGCCAGTCCTATGAAAGCAAACGAAATGATATAGTTCCATTTAATCGTTTCTTTCAGATATAATACTGCGAATACAAGGAAAACCGAAAGAGAAATAACCTCCTGAATGATCTTCAGCTGTGTGGCTGTAAACATTTTGATCCCCAATCGGTTCGCAGGAACCTGAAAGCAGTATTCAAAAAATGCAATGCCCCAACTGGTGAGAATGACAAGGAACAGCGGAATATCCTTATTCCCATCCTTCAGGTGTCCATACCACGCAATCGTCATAAAGATGTTGGAAACCAGCAATAATAGTATTGTCCACATAAAAACCTCCTGAACCTGCAGCATCCATATGCTAGTCGGCTTTAAACCCCTCAGTGATCATAAAAAACCCACCGGAAAGGTGGGTTATAGCTGGTGCGGATGATGGGACTTGAACCCATACGCCATTCGACACACGCCCCTCAAACGTGCCTGTCTGCCAATTCCAGCACATCCGCAAGGTATATTCGGTTGTTCACCGTGCTGTTTGCGTTGCCACAGCAAAAACAATTATACATGGGAATAAGGATGGTGTCAAGCGATTTTTTGCCGCCAAATCACTCCAGAAAACCATGTGTTACTGTTCACACTCCAGCAGAGTTAGCGGGTGATTTGGGTGATTTTGGTGACGAGCGGAGACCGTTCGGGAAACCCGAGCCGGCTCCGAACAACATACTTCGAAGCCTCGCTTCATACAGGAAAGTTAAATGCGTACAGCTTGAGCGACCCAAGATATAGAGACCTCAACCTAAACAAAAAAATAGCTAAATGCGTGCAGAGAGGTGAGTGCTTTGTTGTCAGAGGAGACAAAACACCCGAATACAGGTGCGTACCCACTGGAACGCACCACAAGCCTCGACCCGCGTGACAGGTACCGCGGATGGTTTTCAGATACTACCCGTGAACAGTAACAACCATGTGACTGCATCCCGATCATCTCTTGGAATGAGAAAAACTTCTATTGAATCAATCGCTTCTATCTGGTACAATTTAGCTAAAGGAACTCAAGGCACCTTCATGATTTGCGGGCTTCTCTGAGGTTTCAGGAATCTCCGTTGAATTTGCAGCTTAGCTGCTTTTTATTATGTTTCATAACAAGGTTCGTGAGGCGAATGCCGAGAAGTTCTTTCTTCTGGAGGCGCGGGTGCTTTTTTACAGCCGAAAGAAGAAATAAACAAAGGAATGAGGGAAATCAATGGCAGGAATTTTTGGTTTATTTGATTATACAAAGGAAGGGCCGGGAGTACCCAAGGATGCGCCGCCAAAATCCAGGTTTGTCATCTTCTTCGAAGTATTGGCGCGTAAATTTTGGAAGATTGTCAAGGTGAACCTGATGTTCCTTTTGTTCAATCTGCCCGCTATTCTTTTTTTACTTCTGTTTTCGGCTTATTATCTGCAATTGTTAATTCCACCCGAGGCTTTATTTACAGAAGAAACCGATCCGCTTGGTTATCTGTTGGGTGCCGCCGTTCCGCTTTTAAGCGTATTTGTATGTTTGCCGATGATCACGGTTGGTCCGGCACAGGCTGGAATGACCTATATCCTGCGTAATTTCTCCCGGGAAGAACATGCCTTTTTATGGAGCGATTTTATTGAGCATGCAAAAAAGAACTTTAAGCAAAGCATGATCGTAGGAACAATTAACATGGTTGCGACCGTATTTATTATGGTGGATTTCTATATTTGCAGGGCGTACATGCCCCCTACGGGCAGCTTGCTGCTGACCGCGGCAAGCACATTTATTCTTGTGGCTTTCGTTATCTTCATGATGATGAGCATGTATATCTATCCGATGATGGTAACCTTTAAGCTGACCATCCGGCAGTTATATAAAAACGCCTTCTTTTTTGCCATTATGAAGCTAATCCCGAACCTGCTGATCCTGATTCTCTGTGTTGCGATAATTATCGCTTCCTTCTATTTCTATCCTGCGGTAGGTTATATCCTGTTCATATTTATCACGATGGCGTTTATCAGCTTTATTACCAACTTCTATGTTTATCCGAAGATAGACAAATACATGATACAGCCCTCCATGCAGAATGGGGAGGAAGAAACAGCGCCGGTTCAGGAGTAATACAGTAAACAGCATTTCACCCAACAAGCAGATGGCTTCAACAATCTGATATGATATCAAGCTTTAAGATGTAAAAAGGGCGGGAATTTTTCCCGCCCTTGATTAATTGGTTTGAATGATCGGTTCCGGATATTAAAGGTTCAAAAGATCCTGCATCGAATAGAAACCAGGCTCCTTGTCATGCAGAAAGACAGCCGCCTTCAAAGCGCCTACCCCGAAAATTTCCTTGCTGTTCGCGGTATGCCTTAACTCGATGATTTCATCATTTCCGGCAAAGATTATGGTGTGATCCCCGGCGATGTTTCCTCCGCGAACGGCATGAATGCCGATTTCATCCTTGCTGCGTTTTACCCTTTTGGTGTGCCGGTCATAAACGTATCTGTACTTCTCGGGCAATGCCTGGTTGATGGCGTCGGCCAAAGCCAGGGCAGTTCCGCTGGGAGCATCGATTTTCTGGTTGTGGTGCCGTTCTACGATCTCAATATCAAAATTGCTGTACAGCAGCTTTGCAGCCTTTTGCACCAACTCCAGCAGAAGATTGACGCCCAGGGACATGTTTGCCGAAAACAAGATGGGGATAAGATGCGCTGATTCCTTCAGTCTGGCCACCTGTTCATCGGAAATACCCGTGGTTGCCATCACCAGCGGTATTTTTCTGGATACCGCATAGGATAGCACCTGGCTCATGGCGGAAGGATGGGAGAAATCAATCATCACATCAACAGCCACACTGCATTGATCCAGCTGTGTAAAAACAGGATAATCATTGGGGATGGTATCATTCAGATCATATCCGGCCACGATTTTTACATCTTCCCGATAATGGGCGATATTGGTGATGACACGCCCCATTTTTCCATTACAACCACACAATAACAATCTGATCATGACCATGCATCCTTTCGTAGGTTTCTTCAGAGGCTGTTCTGCCAGCCAATCTCAGATGTTTAAATCAGTCCGTATTCCGCCATCGCTTTTTTCATGGTTTCAAGACCCTTTGGACTGATTTCCACCAGGGGCATCCGGCATTCTCCCACCTTCAGTCCCATTTCGTTCATCGCAGCTTTTACAGGGATGGGGTTTACCTCACAAAACAGCGCATCGATCAGGTTCACGGCTTTCACTTGAAGGCTGCGGCTGGTTTCCAGGTCGCCCTGCAGGAAAGCAGCGGCGATTTTATGAGTGTCTGCAGGGATAATGTTCGCCATAACCGAAATGACGCCCATGCCCCCGAGGGCCATCAATGGAACGATGTTGCCGTCTTCACCCGAATAAATGACAAGTTCATCCCCGCATAACAGACGGGTTTTTGCCACCTGTGCCAGGTTACATTCCTTCACTGCGGCAATATTCGGTAATTCAGACAGACGTTTCAGTGTCTCCGGATTGATATTTAAATTGGTTCTGGAAGGGACGTTGTACAGCACAACCGGGATTTTCACCGAATCGGCTATGGCCTTGAAATGCCTGTACAGCCCTTCCTGAGTGGTTTTGTTATAGTACGGGGTGACTGAAAGAATGGAGTCTACCCCCACGGACTCGGCATATTGGCTTAATTCTATCGCATGTTTAGTATCGTTGCTGCCCGCACCGGCCATGACATGAACCCGTCCTGCGATTTTCTCCACGGCGAACCGAATGACTTCCTTGTGTTCTTCATCGGGCATGGTGGAAGCTTCGCCGGTGGTTCCGCAAATCAGGATGGAATCGGTTCCTTCACGGATTTGCCATTCGATCAGCTCTTCAAGTTTCTTAAAATCAACACCGTCCTGGGTAAAAGGGGTTACCAGGGCTACGCAGGAACCCTTGAAAAGAGGCTGTTTCAAAATCATCACTCCTTATTCCGGTATTCGATCAGTTTTTGTGCAATCTGTACCGCATTGGTTGCTGCACCTTTACGGATATTGTCAGCAACGACCCAGAGGTTTACGCCGCTTTCAACGCTTTCATCCCTGCGGATTCTGCCGACAAAAACCTCGTCCTTCCCGGATGCCGTGATTGGCATGGGGTAGAGGTTGTTGGCGGGAGCATCCTGCACAATGATTCCGGGAAAGCTGCGCAGCGCTTCTTTCAGTTCTGACAGTTCGAACGGTTTTTCAAATTCAACATTGACGGATTCACTGTGTCCATTGAAAACAGGAACCCTGACGGTGGTGGCTGTAACACGGAGGTTGGGAAGGCCCATGATTTTACGGGTTTCGTTCACCATTTTTATCTCTTCCTTCGTGTAGCCGCTTTCGGTGAATACATCGATGTGGGGAAGGCAATTCCCGGCAATCGGATGGGTAAACTTCTGCGGTGCTTCGCCTTTCAGACCGTTCTCCAGATCGCTCCAGCCACCCATGCCTGCGCCTGATACTGCCTGATAGGTGGAATAAACCACTCTTTTCAGCACATATTTGTCATGCAGGGGCTTCAGTGCGACAACAGCCTGTATGGTTGAGCAGTTCGGGTTTGCGATGATGCCCTTGTTCCAGAGGATATCCTGCGGATTCACTTCGGGAACAACAAGGGGAACCTCGGGATCCATTCTCCAGGCGCTGCTGTTGTCAATGACAACACAGCCCTTTTGAGCAGCTATCGGTGAAAAAGTTTTACTGGTGCCTCCTCCTGCTGAAAACAGGGCAATGTCTATACCTCGGTCAAAGGAACTCTCGGTCAGTTCTTCCACAACATATTCCCTGCCCAGAAAGGTGATGGTTTTTCCGGCTGATCTGCTGGATGCAAAGAAATATATCTCTTCGATGGGAAGCTTCCTTTCTTCCAATACCTTCAGAAATGTGCGCCCGACCATACCGGTAGCGCCGACGACAGCAACTTTAAATTTTTTCATTGTAAACCCTCCCAGTTATTTATACTATAATTTTTTATGTTTTACAACTTCATCACCGAAATCTGCAATGAAAACGCCGGTTACGGATATAAAAAAACTACCGACAGAACAGCCAGTAGC
>JAEZBW010000006.1 GCA_023426765.1 Bacillota bacterium | reverse complement strand
GCCTCGATGGTGCGTCCGGGCCGGCCCTTGAGGTCCATGAGCTTGTTGCAGCTCATGCCCCCGGCCTCCTGCACCAGAGAATTCTCGAACCGGCTGCCCATGATGGCGAAAAGCGGTTTGCCCATGGCGTAGTAGGTCCGGGGACGCCGCTTGACGCCGGCCACGCCCCGGCGCACCGGCTCGATCATGGACAGCAGGAAATCGGTCAGCCGCGCCGCGTCGGACTCCCGCCCCAGGGCCTTGCCGAAATCGCGCACCAGCCCCAGATAGCCGTCGACATGCTGGATGTCGTGGTGCAGCCGGTCGAGCATCTTGTGGGCCAGCAGATATTCCCAGGCCGCCGCCACCTCGCCCTGGTCGCGCACGCCCATGGCCAGGCACATGGACTCCACGATCTCCAGGCCCCGGGTGAAGGGATAGCCGCCCTGAAACGCCCCTTCCCGCAGCTGCGGCGGCGAGACCGCCCCGGCCACGGCCGCGTCCCGGCCGCAGCGGGCGCAGCGTACGTCGGCGTCCGAAACCCCTGGAGCCAGGGAGAGCAGGCGCGCGCCCATGGGACCGTAGAAATCCCGGGCCACCACGTCCTCGCCGCAGTCCGGGCAGACCGTGTCCAGCCCCCGCGAGCCGGGGGTGTTGAAGACATAGGTGAAGGGCAGGCTGCGCCGCAGCTCGGCGGCAAAGGCTTCCGTGGAAGCGCTGGACGGCTCCAGGGCCGGATCGGCCGTCTCGATGGGCACGTAGCGCATGAGCTGCAGCACCATGTCCGGGGAGACCTCGGCCAGGGTCCGGGCCAGCAGCCGGGTGTCGTCGCGGTTGTCCAGCCGGTCCATGCAGGCGATTTCCACGTGGGTTCCGGCGGCGGCCAGAGCGCGGATATTGCGCAGCACCACTTGCGGATCACCCCCGCCGCAGGCCCGGATGCCGTCCGGGCCGCAGCCCTTGACCCCAATGTTGACGCCGTCAAGGAGCCCCAAAAGCGGAGCCAGCGAAGCTTCGGAAAAGTACCCGTTGGTGGCGCAGGTCACGAGCATCCCCCGGGCCTTGGCCTCCCGGGCGACGTTCAAAAAGGTATAGTAGGAAGCCAGGGGGTCGTTCATGAGAAAAGCGACGCCCCGGCAGCCCTGCCCCTCGGCCAGGTCCACCACCTCGGCGGGCGAGAGCCGGCGCAGCGCCGGGCTGTCCGGGCGCATTTCCCGGGCCGTCACCGTGGCGATGCAGCCCGGGCAGTCGAAATTGCAGCCCACGGTGCTGATCTGGAAAAACGGCGCGCCGGGGTGGAAATGCAAAAGCGGTATGGTCTCGACGGAAATGGGGCTGGCGATGAGGTAGCGGTCGGGAAAGCGCTCGACCACCGTATCGCCTTCGACGGCGTAGCGGCCGCAACCGCCGACCTTGCCGGAAACAAGCGCGCAAGCGCGGGCGCAGACGGGACAACGCACGGGGACTCCTGGTTCGCGGCCGACGGTTACGACGAATCCCGCCGGTCCGACCGCCAAGGCTCCCGGCGCGGTCCCGGCCCGGGGCGACCGGGCATGTCCCTAATGCCTATCATGAAACATGATAACAATCAGGTTTCACAAATATTCTATTTAAGCAATATCCTCTTTGCCATGGGCTTTCGTTTGAGAAATGCCCTCGGAACAAGCCGGCCTCAGGGACGCGCAGCCAAGGGCGCGCACTCCCGGCGCATCTCGCGAAAGATCTCGCCAAGGGGCACCAGCCCCAGGAGCTTTTCCCCTTCCAGCACCACGGCGAACCGGCTGTCGGCCTTGATCATGGCGTCCAGGACCAGATGCAGGGAATCTGACGGCGCGACCTTGGGGATGTCGCGCCGGGCGGCCTCGGCCGCCTTGCGGCCCATGCAGCGGCGGCAGGCCAGGCGGTAGGTGTCCTCGAAATCGTCGTCGCCCAGGCTCTCGCGAAGGCTGGCGTCCAAGGCACAGTCGTTTAAGTCGGCCAAAAGCGTGCGCAGGCTGACGATCCCTATGAACCGGCCGGCCCGCATGACCACGGCGGCGTCGAGTTCCGGGCTTTTTTCCAGGTAGCGCGACAGCTTGTCGGCCACGGTCTCCAGGGGCTCGGCGGCATCGACGGCAAGCACGTCGGTGCGCAAGGCGTCAAAGGCGCGTTTGCGTAGCATGGTCGTCTCCGATGGCGTGGATAGCCGCAATGTAGCCTGGACCGCGCCGGTTTGCCAAGTTTCGCTCAGTCGAAATCCGCCAAAAGCGCCCCGATGTGCACCCGGCCAAAAAGCACCACGGACGAGTACTTGGTGCGCAGCCGCCAGACCGCCTGCTGGAGCTGATCGGAAGTGATGCCGTTTCGCAGCGCCGTGTAGGCCTCGATGAAGGCGGCCAGGGAGTCGCAGACCTTGAGCAGCTCGCCGTCCTTGGGATCGAAGGCGTCGAGGTTGCAGCGCCCGTCCAGGTCGGCCGGCGTCACCCGCACGGCGCGCCCGCCTTCGTCGCGGATGGACTCGTAAAATTCCGACCCCACTTCCATGCCCAGGAGATAGGACAGTCTCTCCGCCAAGCCGGCGTAGCCGCCCCGTTTGAGCACCGAAAACACCCGGCGCTCCATCTCGCTCTCTTCATATTCCTTGATCATGTCGCCAAGGGTGCTCACCGACTGCTTGACCGGCGAGATGATGTCGCGGGTGAGCAGTTCCGGCATGTCGTGGACCAGGCCGGCGAAAAAGTTGTTGAGCCGCCGGGCCGGGCAGGCTCCCACGGCCAGGCTGAAGAAATAGCCGTAAGCCGCCACCAGGAACATGTGGCCCAGGACCGAGGTCTCCGGGATGCGCGGAGTCTGGGACCAGCGGGTCTGGAAGCGCAGTTGCCCGAGCAGCCGGCCGAAATGCCCGAGCGGCGTTTTCCTGCCGGCGAAAAGCCCGTCGGCCAGGTCGGTCACGCCGCGCAGATCGGCAAACCGGGCCAGACCGCCGGTAAAGGACGACTCGATGTCCAGCAGTTCGTCGTCCCAGGGGTTGTCGCGCTTGATGAGGGAATATTCCCAACCGCTGGCGTAGAGGTGGGCGGCGTCGAGGATGCGCCTTGCCGGGGAGTCGCCTTCCGCCGCGGCCAGATAGGTCTTGAGCCGCTGCCAGAAGCCGTCGCCCAGTTCGCGCACCCGGGGTTCGAGCTGCTCGAAGACCCAGTCCGTGAGCTGGCGGTAATGGACCGGGTTGGCCTTGATCTTATAGAAGACCGGCGGCTTGATGTCGGTGATGACCAGCCGGTAGAGGTATTCGAAAAGCCCGCCTTCGACGATCTCCAGCCCCAGGGCCAGCTTCTCGGGCTCGGCCAGGCCCTCGGAATTCAGCTCATAGAGCATCCAGGCCACCATCATCTTATGGGCCTGCTTGTCCACCTCCACCAGATCCATGCTGCGGTGCTTGTCGTTCCAGCGCTTCATGAACGACCCGGCGAAAAGAAACTGCAAAAGCCCCTTGCGCACGCTGACCATGCCTGCTCCTTCGGTCGCGGCGGCCGGCCCCGGACGAGCCCCGCCCCAGTGCAAAAGGGCCTCGCCCTTTTGGGCAGACTACGCC
>JAEZBW010000725.1 GCA_023426765.1 Bacillota bacterium | reverse complement strand
TGATTGTACAGCAAAATAAAGCGTCACTTTACTGAATGATGCTTCACTTTTTCAATGATATGGAATAACGCTTACATCTCTTCAAGTACCATAAAAAAGATGTATGCTATCAGGGTTAAAAACCCGACCACATCCCCAATGATGCACATCAGCTTTGCATTCTTCAGTTTGTTTTGGGCTTCCTCTAAGCTTACCGCCTTTTTGGCCTGCGAACAAAAAACGATGCCCGCTATTCCAAGAGGCATACAGCACAAAAGGGTTGTCAGAACGGACCAGACCATAAGACCCGTAGTATCTACAGGCTGAGGTGTTTGATACGGCTGGCTGTTGTAGCTGCCATACTGGTTATTCTGCTGATTGTATTGCTGATATGAATTGGTCTGTTGGATTGGCGGCTGGTTATCCACCGGGCTGTTGACATTTTGTTGAGCCGGCTGCTGGACGTTGCCCGAAGAAGAGTCACTCAATTTTTCCTGCAATGCGCCGCATTTTGGACAAAAGACATTGTCATCGCCGATCTGGGAACCGCACTTACCGCAAAAAGCCATATGGTTTCCTCCTGTTATTTGCTTTTATTCCTGTATACTGTTTCACTTTTCAGTAAAACTAGGGCGCCAGATAAGTTAAGGGGTAAAGAGGTATGTTGCGGATAACCGCATAAATAATGAATGCTGCAGTACAATACCAGGCCTGATTCAGTGTGATGGAAACAGCGGGAAGGATATTCCTGCCGGTAACTGCCTTCAGATAACCCTGAATGGCTAGGTATATGATCAAAGGGAGCAATATTACAAACAGCGGATTATAATCCAGAGCGGTGAGAAAATGCCCATGGAGGATGGAATATAGTGCCCTGCCGCTGCCACATCCGGGACAATAGAGTCCTGTCAGCATATAAATCGGACAGCCTGGAATGAGATTGGGGCCGCCGCCGCGACGATACAGGTAAACAAGGCCCAAAAGGAGGAGCGACGGAAGAAGTACAGCAAAAGCAACCCTGAAGCTGAGCCGTTTTTTCAATCCTGCAGCAAGCCTTTCAAGCCTGTCCATCGCATGCTCCTGCTTGCGGACAATTGGTAGAGTGGTCTTCATGAGCCTCTGTGCCGGGCAGTATCTGTGAACAAACTGTCACAGCCCGGCGTCCTCCGAAAATGATTAATACTTTAACGACCTGTTACGCCAGAATTCTGTTTCTGATACTCTCCGCCCGGCTGCGTATGCTGCGGAGATTGTTCCTCTGGCAGTTCATCTGGATTAACTGAAACTCTCTTTCTCTTTTCCTGTTTTCAATGGCCTGAAGCAGCTTGTCCATATCCTCCCCATCAGCGGTTGCCTGGCTGGTAAAAGCTTTAATCCACCATTTTATAACTGCTTCGCAGTAAATGGCCCAATGTTTTTCCAGTGTCCGAAGGGTCGCCTGGACTGCGTTTGCCGTTGTCTGCCGATAAGGGGCCAGAACGGCGGTTTTTTGTACGGGCACCACCGGGGCCTGATAAGTGAAGGAAGGATATCCGAAGGAATTGAAAACGCTGTCCTGTTCAATGGAAAAAAGGGTGGTCTGGGACCCTGGAATGGAAAAATCACTTTTCATCTCTGCCAGCCGTTCGGTAACCGTGCTTCGCCTTTGATCCAGCAATTCATTTATACCCTTCTTGAAACCCTGTGTAACAGCAGTCTTAATCTGAGTATTCCATTCATTGTTTGCGATTGTATAGCATTTAAATGAAACCTCGCTAATGGCCTTCTGCACTTCAAAGCAGGATATGCCCGGTTTTGCCTGCAAAGAGTTGATGGTTTGCTGAAACATCTGCAGAAAGCTGCGCTCCATTTGCCCGCAGGCCGTCGTAATAACAGCCGACAACTCTGTTTTCACCTTATTCAGCATGTCGATGGCAGCGGTGACACTGCGGCTGTTGTATTGCTGCATTTTCCCGAGCAACTCCGCCGCCCTGGTCAACTCGGTACCGGTCCGGGCCAGTTCTGTATCCGCGGCCTTTTCCCAGGTATCGCAGCTTGACAGAATTGTTTCAATGGATGATTGCAGCGTATGCTTCCCCTGCCGTGAGGTCAGCAGCTTGTACAATTCATCCCTGAAAGATTCAAAACGGCTTTCTTTCAGCATCTTACCACTGTTTGATACAAATGCCTTTAAAGCAAGCTTTGACGACACACCGAAGATTTGCGTGTCCTGAAGCGCTTCCCGCACTTCCTGTTCACAGCCGGATTTATCTTTGTCAATACACCGGATAACATTCTCCTGAATTCTCCGGTGTATCGTCGCAATCAGTTCATCCTGTCTTTCTTCATCCACTTCATCGATATAGGTCACCACAAATACAAGGTTGTGAATCTTTTCGGAAAGAATCAAATCCGCGACAAACCTGCTTTCGGTTTCAGAAAAGGGTGCCAGCGCCGAAATGACAACAATGGCAGCATCCACGGCAGTAAGCAGGTTCAGCGTTACGCGGCTCATCTGTTCATTGTCGCAAAGCCCCGGGGTGTCTATCAATTCTATATGATTCTGGCAGAAGGAAGTGGGATAATACACAATGGCTTCCCTGATTTTCGAAGCCCTTTGAAGACCTTCCGGGGTAAGCATGGTTACATAATCGGGAAGGCTTTGAATATCGATATTCTCAATGTCTCCGTTATGATAACAAACGGTGATCGAAGGGGATGTGCCATATGTAATGCGGTTAATCGTAGCTGTAGCGGGTGTTACATCCGCCGGCAGGATCGCGCTGCCCAAAAGCGCGTTGATGAGGGAGCTTTTACCCCGTTTGAATTCTCCGACCACAGCAACGCGAAAGGTTCTGGTCTTTAAGGTATCGATCATTTTCGAGATCTGTTCAACTTCCTGTTCATTGTCCAGAGCCTTGTGCAGTTCCCTTAATTGTATCATCTCACCATACAATTGAAACTCAAGCTCTTTATAGCTCTCTACTGTTGATGCCATGTGGAAACCGCTCCGTAAAATACGTCATTGGGTTCACTGTAATGATCAGTTACAACTTATTATATAATTAACACCATGGTTTTTCAACTGAAAACCAATCCGCTCATGAACAGTATACTGGGTGCAACCATGGATTGTCAGATATGTTACCGGCGGTTGGTAGAAATAGGCTGCTTTTTGCTGTATTCTATTCATGAGGTGATGTAAATGAAATTTCAGGATAAACTGCAGTTGTTCAGAAAGGAAAAAGGGATCTCTCAGGAAAAACTGGCCGAGAAGCTCGGGGTATCCAGGCAGGCTG
>JAEZBW010000707.1 GCA_023426765.1 Bacillota bacterium | reverse complement strand
CGCCGCGACAGGCGAAAAACGAACAGCAAGGCGGCGTAAGCCCCGGCCAGGGGCCACATCTGCTGCTTGCCCAGGCAGGCCAGGGCCATGAGCAAGCCGCTGGTCGCGAAAAGTTGCAAGTCCCTGCGCTGCCTGGCGGCCTCGAACACGGCCACGGCGGCCAGCAGGCAGCCAACGGCCAGGGTGTCGGGCTTGCAGACAAAGGCGTTGCCCATTTCCGGCTGGGCAAAGGCAGCCAGCGCCGCCAAAAGCCCGGTCAGCGCGCCGCCAAGCGGCCCCAGCGGCTTGCCGTCCAGCCTGCGGCCCAGGGAGGAAAGCGCGGCCAGAATGGCTGCCCCGCCGACCAGGGCGGCCAGTTTGCCGGCCAGGAGCGGCGATGCGGCAAAGGGCGTCAAGGCCGCCGCCGTGAGGTAGAAAAGCGGCGGATAGAGCGTGATCAGGCGCGGCCAGGGCGGGCTGGCCCCGGGGTAGATGTCGGCTCCCCGGGCGACGAGCCAGCCCTTGAGGGCTTCACGGCCTTCCAGGGCGTTGACGGCCAGGGGCGAGAGGAGTTCGGGCAGCCGCGTCTGGACGAGCAGATCCCAGCCGGCCAGGCCGGCGGCCAGCACGGCGTAGAGGAGGCAGCCCCGGATGAACGGCGCGTCCGGGCCGGTGATCGGGGCCGGGCGGCGGCGGAAGAGCAGCATGGTCAGCATGGGCAGGGTTGCGGCCGCGAGAAGCGGTTCGCGCCAGTGCCCGAGGGCCAGGGCGGCAGCCAGCAGACAGCCGGCCACAGCCAGGGAAACGAAGGTGTTTCGGGTCATGTTGGGGCGCCGTATCGCCCTGCCCCTCCGAACTGGCAAGAACAGGACCTTTGGTTGGCTTTACATGTAGCCCAGCGCGCGCAGTTGCTCCATGGCGTCTTCCTTGTCCTGGTCGCGGCCGGCCCGTTCGCCGCTACGGTCGTCCAGGTCTTGTTCCCAGGCCGGCAGGTCGCTGTGGCGGACGGTGCCGCTAAGCGTCCCAAGGCTGCGATAGCCTTTGGCGTAGAGGGAGCAGTGCGGGAGACCGTAGGTGCGGGTGATGGCCCAGACATCGGCTTCGCGCATGTGCAGGATGGGGTGGACGCGCAGATGGGGCGGTTCCTCTCGCGGGCTTTCATAGAGTTCGCCTTCCCGGGCCGGATGCTCGTCCCAGCGGATGGCCGTGGCCAGGGCGGCCACGCCGCTCTCGCGCAAAAACGCGTTCATGGGCAGCACTTTCATGAGCTGGTTGCCCAGCGGCGATTCCGGGTCAAAGGGGAAGCCTGGGCCGGTGAATCCGGTGCGGGCCGCCTCGTCGCGCACGGCCTGGGACAGGGTGGACAGGTCGATGTAGTCGCCGATGGCCGGTTTGCGGTCGAGGATCTCGTGGTTGGCGGCCAAGTGAACGTCCAGGCCCCAGTCGGCGGTCAGGCGCTTTTGGAAATCGAGGATCTCCGGGAACGGGTCGCCTTCGTCGATGGTCAGCACCCGAGGCATTGTCCGGCCGGTCTCGCGGCACAGCTCCCGGGTCAGCCACAGGGTCAGCGTGCTGTCCTTGGCCCCGGTCCAGGCGATCCAGAAGGCGTCGCCGAAGCGGTCCATGGCCCCGGCCAGCACGCGCTTGGACAGGGCGATTTTATCGTCAAGAGGCAGGTCGAGCAGGGCATGGTCCATGGGTGTCGGTCCTTGGCGGTCGGATGCGCCGCCGGCAATGATCCGGGCGGCAAGGCCGTCATAACGCGGTTGCGGGCTTTTATTCCAGGAAAAAAGGCTCGTGGCCGGCCGCAGCCATGTGTTCCCGGAAGGCCAGGAAGTAGAGGTAGTGGCTGGGCTGGGCGATGACGGCGGCGGACAGTCGCGCGGCAAAGGCGGCGGTGTTGGCCCGGGCCGCGTCCTCGGCCGACGTGCCGGTGTCCTCACGCGCGACCAGGGGGAGCGCGTCTTCGATGCGCAGGGTGAGGCTCCCGGACGGGGCGCGCTCCATGAAGCACGGGAGCACGGCGCAGCCGGTCTTGCCGGCCAGCAGCATCGGCCCCAGGGAGAAAAGAGCCTGCCGGCCCAGAAACGGCACGGGAGCGCGTTTTTCGCCGCCGCCGCCGTCCATGGCCACGCCGAGGATGTGGCCGCCGCGCAGGCAGGCGAACGCGCCCTTGAGGCTGCCGAAGACGTCGATGTGGGTCACGGGCAGGGTCTGTTCGTGGGCCCAGCGCAGTTCCCGGGTGCGGCGCACGGCGGCGCTTCGAGCCTCGGGGAGTTTTTCATTGAGCGTCGTGGCCGGGGCCGAGAGCTGGCACATGCGGTAGCCGGCATGGCCCACGGCGGGCATGACCATCTGATTGGCCCCGTAGTGGCCAAAGGCGAGCATGACGCCGCGTCCCTGGGCCAGGGCGTCGTCCAGGCGCTGGCGGCCCTCGATGCGCACGTGGGCGGCCGTTACGGCCGGGGTGAGTTTCGGGAAGTAGAGCACTTCCAGGTCGGTCTGGCAGAACTGGATCAAGGCCTCCCGGGCCAGGGCCAGGCGGGCGGCCGGATCGGCCGGCACGCCGGGGACGCGGCCGGCCGCCTGGGCCATGCCGCCAAGCCGGGCGTTGGGCACGCGGCCAAGCAGGCTCCCCAGCCCCCGGGCCAGGGCCAGGGCGCGCGGCAGGGGCAGGGCCTGGATCAGTCGCTTAAAGGGATGCCAGTAGCACCACACCAGGGCGTCGCGGACG
>JAEZBW010000659.1 GCA_023426765.1 Bacillota bacterium | reverse complement strand
AGGCAGGTACAAACCTTCATTTTTTCCACTTTATCTACCGTACCCCTGTCTGTAAAAATCACACCTGCATCTTCAAGCGGAGGACGGCCATTTGGAAACAGGTTTTCAACCACCAGGTACTGGGGCTCTTCGGCATTGACGAATGGCGCGATATAGGTGTTTTTTGACGTTGTAATGATTTCAGTGCTTTCAAGCCCGCTTTTCTCAAGCATCTCTTTTACGCCAAGGTCTGGCCGGGGCGTAATTTTGTCGATCATGCTCCACGGGAAGGCAACCTTTTCGGGGTTTTCAATGTATTCAACGAATCCATTATCCACAAGCCCGCGTTTTGCCCATTCCTTTGCAAAAGCGCTAACCGCCTCGTAAAGCCGTGTGCCGTTATGAGAGCAGTTATCCATACTGACCAGCGATACGGCTGCTTTCCCGTTTTGATAACGAACATGGCATAAAGCCGCAAGCTTCCCGATGAAGCTCTTCGGAAGGGCTGCACCGGTTTCAAAATCAGAAACCACATCCGGGTAAAATTCCCCTCTTGCGTTTGTAAGACTGTAGCCTTTTTCGGTAATGGTGAAGCTGACCATTTGCAGAGAAGGGTTCGCAAATATGGTTTGCAGTGTCTTCCAGTTCTCCGGTTTGGAGGATTCAACGGTCAGTGATTCTACGACCGAGCCGATCACTTTTTTGTCCATATTGCCGTCGGGTTTCAATACAACCAGAACGCTGAGGTTATCGTGGGGCTGGTATATGCAATCGATAATCTCGGTGTCGTAGGCTTCGCAAACAATGATCCCCTTATCATTTTTTCCGTCATTTAAAAGCTTTTGCTGGAGGGCGGCCGGAAAGCCTCTGAAAATGTTCCCCGCACCAAAATGTACCCAAACCGGGCTTTTCAATGTCCTCTCCCTGACGGCAGCACGGTCGAACTGCGGAAGTTCAAACCCGGCCTTCTGCCAGGCGCTTCGGTCCTTAAGACCTGCATCGTTCAATATCATTGCTTTTCACTCCTATTACCTTAGTTTATTCTGTTTATAAGATGGTTTGCTTTCACTCAGGTTACCATATGTAGTTTTACAGAGATATCTGCTGCATTGGTGGAAATATTGTAACCATGGAATCTCATCTGATCTTCTGCTTTGGTTGGAAAGCTACAAACATATATTATCACTGTTGGTTCGTTTTAATCAAGGACACATCGTTCTCAAAGATAATTCTTTACCCTTCCAGCGTCCAGCCTTCATCGCCCGAGTAGATCATCAGTTTGGTCATCCCACCGTCTACGGTTATATTTTCCCCTGTGACAAAGCTTTTGATCACAGGATCACACTGCATGATTTTCCGTTTACGTTTATTTCGTCCGGTACCACATCACATTCATAGGCGAGGACTGTCACACCGTTCTTCTCAGCCAGGCGAAGCGCATCCCCGAACTCCTTATGCGTACGATCATTGGGAGTGAAATACCGAATATCCTTCATCTGAATGATGAAAACAATAAAGGCCGAATAACCCTCTTTTTGGGCCTTTATCAGCTCCATCAGGTGTTTTACCCCTCTTTCGGTGGGAGCGTCCGGAAATTTGGCAACGCCTTCTTCTTCCAGTGTCGCACCCTTCACCTCTATAAAGGCTTTGTTCTGCCCGCTCTCAATATAGAAATCAAAGCGGGATTCTCCGTAGGTTTTCTCTGGTTTTATATAAGTGATTTCTTCAAAACCCGGCAGTTGTATTTTGCGGTTCAGCAAGGCTTCGTGAAAAACCTTGTTTGGAGCCTGAGAGTCAATGTTCACCACCCTTTTGCCTTTCTGAACGGCAATCAGTGAACAGGCTGTTTTTCTGCAGGGATCGGAGCTGTGCTGCAGATAAACCGCAGCTTTTTCCATAAGCAGTTCTTTACATCGCCCGGTATTTTTAACGTGGCAGCGCATGACCTGGCCATTCAGCAAAACCTCTGCGATAAAACGGTTTGGCCGGGCAATAAATTCCGCCCTGCATACATTTTCATATTTCAAGGTCTGACCTCCATTGCAGCAGATCTGTTGTACCTTTATCAGAATACCCTTTTGATCTCTGAGAAGACGCTTTCACCGCACACATTTTGGTGTTCAATTCGAGCAAGTATTCATAGTGTTTCGTATTTGATGTACATTATCCCGGAAGCACTTTCACATAAAAATTCCGGTTCCTGGGTCCGTCAAACTCACAGAAGTAAATGCCCTGCCATGTGCCCAGCAACAACCTTCCGTTTTCAACGATGACTGTAACGCTGCTCCCAACATAGGAGGCTTTCAGATGGGCATGGGAATTCCCTTCGCTGTGCCGGAATTCAGGCCTGTCCGGTAAGGTCTTATTCAGTGCAAATAACATGTCGCCCACTACATCGGGATCTGCATTCTCATTAATGGTCATTCCGGCAGTTGTGTGGGGACAAAAAACCACGCATACACCCTCGGTAATGCCGCTTTCTTTCACCGATTGCTGGACTTTCGCTGTGACGTTGTAAAAACCTTCGGTTCCGGTTTTCAAACTATACTTGTAAACCATATCTTTCACCCTTTTTTGAAATCCTTCTTTTTCATTGTACATTTTAGAAGCTCAAAGGACAATGGGGGGCTGGCAGTAAGCTGAGGTTTGGTTGCTGACAAGATAATGCGTGATATACCCTTGCATCCTATGTGTTGCAATTGCAAGCAATTGCTTCCGTTGTTATAATAAGGTTGATCGATTCGCTCTGAAGTTTTTTTCAAAGGAGACAAAGGAAAAATGGGTTATAAAAATTTCAAGCTGGCCATTTACTGCCCGGTGGGAAACCTGAACAGCATTACCGATCTCCATCGGTTTGAAGAACAATTCAAGTTCATTGAAAAACACCTTCGCCCCGACAAGGTCTATCTGGAAACCTTCCGCGATTTCCATACCATCGAACACGAAAAAATGCTGGATATTAAAAACTTCTTCCGTAACAAAGGAATACAAACCTCCGGAGGAATTACAACTTCGGCCTGGTCCAGAGACGGCTTCGGCTCATTCTGCTATACCAACGATCAGCATAAAAACAAGCTGAAAAAAATTGTTATTGAAACAGCTGCACTTTTTGATGAGATCATTCTCGATGACTTCTATTTTACCAACTGCAAATGCACCTCCTGCATTCAACAGAAGGGGGAACGCAGCTGGGCTGAATTCCGCTGTGACATGATGAGGGAAATCAGCCAAGAGTATGTGATAAAGCCTGCAAAGCAGATAAACCCTTCGGTCAATCTAATTATTAAATTTCCAAACTGGTATGAGCATTATCAGGAAACCGGCTATAACCTGATGGATGAACCCGAATTGTTTGATATGATCTATACGGGGACTGAAACCCGTGATCCGCAATATACGCATCAACACTTGCCGCGATATCTAAGTTATTTTATTATGCGGTATCTGGAAAATGTGAAGCCGGGCAAAAATGGCGGTGGCTGGTTCGATCCATATCAATGCAGTTATAACCCGGCATCCTACGCTGATCAGGGTTATCTGACGCTTTTGGGGAAAGCGGCCGAAGTCACCCTGTTCTCACTCGGAAGCCTGTTAAGCCGGGATTTCTCGCTTTTTGTTCCGATTGCCGGATATGTTCTGGACTCTGCCGATGAATTCCTTGGAGATTTGGGAAACCCCACAGGAACGGCAGCATATATCCCATACCATTCAAGCGGTGAAGACCATTTGCACAACTATATGGGCATGCTGGGCATTCCGTTGGAACCCTATCCATCCTTCCCCGAAGGAAAGAGTATATTTTTAACACAAAGTGCGGCTTGCGATGAAACCATCTTGCAAAAAATACAGGACGCACTTTTATCCGGCCAAAATGTGATTGTTACCTCGGGACTGCTGGAAAAGCTTCAGGATAGAGGCTTTGCGAACCTTGCAAACATTCGGGTAACAGGCCGGAAAACTTTAACGCAGTATTTTGGTCTATCTGGTGATGGTGTTATCATTCAAAAGGCTGTATTCAGTGATAAACAGATCCTGCTTCCGCAGGTGGAATACTGTACAAATGATGTGTGGCAGCTGGTTTGCGCTTTTGGCAATGAAAACAACTTCCCTGTATTGCTTAAAACTGAATACGGAAAAGGTTCCCTTTTTGTGCTGACCATACCCGATGATTATGGGGATCTGTATCATTACCCCCGCGAAGTATTGAACAGTATCCGCAGGGCAATAGGTGAAAACAGCGCTGCAGAGCTGGATGCTCCCGCCAATATTGGACTTTTTACTTATGATAACAATACATTCGTTACTAAATCGTTCCTGCCGCATCAGCAGGATATAACCCTCACCATACCAACACCTGATGCACAACTAATGGATGTGTTATCGGATCAAGTACTTCAGGGGATTACCATAAATCAAAAAACGGTATTTAATCTTGAACTTTCACCCATGTCCCATCGGGTTTATAAAATACTTTGAGTTTTGGTGTGGTTAAGGCTGCAGATAACATTTTCCTAAAAATACATAGCCATTGGGGACAGGTTCCTTGGCTAAATTTGACCACTGGGCGGGGCCCAGGTACCTTGGCTAAATTTGACCAAGGTACCTG
>JAEZBW010000646.1 GCA_023426765.1 Bacillota bacterium | reverse complement strand
GTTGAACAACTCCGCATAGAAGCCCTTCTGTTCCAGCAGTTGCTGATGGTTTCCCTGTTCGATGATATTGCCATCTTTCATCACTAAAATAACATCGGCTTCACGGATGGTGGATAGCCTGTGTGCTACAACAAAGCTTGTTCTGCCTTCCATCATCCGGGTAAAGGCCCGCTGCACCATGATCTCGGTTCTGGTGTCAATAGAGGAGGTCGCCTCGTCAAGGATGAGCATCGGCGGCAGGCGAAGCATGACTCTGGCGATACAGATCAGCTGTATCTGACCCTGGGACAGGTTTCCTCCGTCCTCGAGAATATGCGTGTGATAGCCTTCCGGCATTCGTTTGATGAAGCTGTGCGCATGTGCCGCCTTGGCTGCTTCAATAATCTGCGCATCTGTGGCTTCCGGGCTGCCGTATGCGATATTCTCTCGAATCGTACCGGTTTTCAGCCAGGTTTCCTGAAGAACCATCCCGAAGCCCGCCCGAAGGCTGTCTCTTGTAATCTGTCTGATTTCATGCCCGCTGACATGGATTTGGCCGGAATCCACATCATAGAATCGCATCAACAGGTTGATGAGCGTTGTTTTCCCTGAACCGGTGGGCCCAACGATGGCAATCCTTTGCCCTGCTTTAACGGATAAATTCAGGTTTTGCAGCAGGGGTACCTCGGGGCGATACGCAAAGGATACGTTTTGTAAATCCACCGTTCCATCCGCATCCGTTAATTGCACGGCATCTTCAGCATCCGGCTCCTGTTCGGGTTCTTCAATGAAATCAAAAACACGCTGTGCACAGGCAAGGGCATTTTGAAATTCCGTGATCACCGCCGAAATCTCATTGAAGGGTTTTGTATATTGATTGGCATAGCTTAAAAAGCTGACCAGCTGACCAACGGTAATTTTCCCCGATAGGGCAAAAAGGGCTCCGATAATTCCCACCCCCGTATAAACCAGACCGTTGACAAAACGTGTGGCGGGGTTGGTGATGGAAGAAAAGAAAATGGCACGAATGCTGTACTTGCGAAGCCTCTCATTGATCTCATCCAGACGTGATTCCGCTTCCTGTTCATAGCCGAAGGCTTTTACAACCTTCTGGTTTCCGACCATTTCATTCACCAGAGAAGTCATCTCCGCCCGGGTTTCGGATTGCAGCCTGAACAGGGTATAGGTCCGCTTTGCAATAAAGCCCGCAACAAACAGCGAAAGAGGAGTGATCACAACAACAATCAGCGTGATTTCCCAATTTATGCTCAGCATGAACAGCAAAGTGCCCAATATGGTCACAATTCCTGTGAAGAGCTGTGAAAAACCCATCAGCAGGCCGTCGGAAAACTGATCCACATCGTTGATCAGACGATTTACCGTATCGCCATGGGGACGGGTGTCCATATGTTTAAGGGGAAGCCTGTGCAGGTGCCCAAAGGCTTCTGTCCGGATATCCTTCACCACATGGTAGGTTATCCGGTTGTTGCAAAGGTTCATCAGCCATTGCGAAAGAGATGCCGCCGCAACGACAACCGCGATTCGAATCAGAATGGTCAGAAGATTGGGGAAATCCACCTGGCCTGCTTCAATTATGCAGTCAACTGCCATCCCGGTGAGAACAGGGACATATAAAGAGAGAATTACACCGGACGCTGCCAGAAGAATGGACAAGATCAGCAGGAACCAATAGGGTTTTAGATACAACAGGATCTGACGAAGGGTTTTCCGGTTTGCTTTCATACACCTGTTCCCTCCTTGTCAGCCCCCTGAGATGTACAGATTTCCCGGTACACTTCACACGTTGCCAGCAGCTTCTGATGGGTGTCAAAGCCAACCATCTCTCCTTCGTCCAGAACCATGATCCGGTCTGCATTCCGGATGTTGGCCACCCTTTGGGTGACAATCAGCACTGTAGTGCCCCTAAGCCTCTCCCGGATCGCTTTTTGAAGCCTGGCATCGGTAACGTAATCCAGCGCCGAAGAGCTGTCGTCCAGAATCAGGATTTCAGGCTGTTTTACCAGCGCCCTTGCAAGGGTAAGCCTTTGTTTCTGCCCGCCCGAAAGGTTTTTTCCTCCCTGCTCGAGCAGGGTATCCAGACCTTCCGACATTTTATCGATAAAGTCCCTGGCCTGTGAAATCTCCAATGCATTCAGGATTTCTTCATCGGTTGCATCTTTTTTCCCCAGCTTCATGTTGTCCCGGATAGTGCCGCGAAACAAAGCCGCATGCTGCTGCACCAAGCCGAATTTGCTTCTCAGTTGTTTTATGGTGTACCGCTGAACATCCTCGCCATCCACCCGGATGATGCCCTTCGTCGCGTCATAGAACCGCGGAATTAAATGGATTAACGTGGATTTGCCTGAACCTGTTCCGCCTATGATTCCAATCGTCTCTCCCCGTTTCACTGAAAAGGAAATAGCATTCAGGGAGTTTTCCTGGGCTGTGGCATAAGCAAACGATACCTCCCGGAATTCGATCACAGGCACTACTTTTTCTGAAGCTTTCCCTGCAATAGGGGTCTCTTTTTCCCGAACCATGTCCTTTGCGCCGGAAGGTATTGCGAAGACCTCCTGAACGCGGGCGCCTGATGCCATCGCCCGGGTAAAGGCAATGATCAGGTTGGCCAGTGCCAGCAGCGCCAGTAAAATCTGCGACATATAATTGATTAAAGCAACCACTTCCCCCTGGGTAAGAACGCCGAGGTTTACCTCGATTCCACCAAACCAGATAATTGCAAGGATTGCCGCGTTTATCAGCAGAAAAGTGACCGGATTCATCAGGGCGGATATCCTGCCTGTCAACAGCTGTACCTTCATCAAGCCGTCACTGGAATCACGGAATTGGCTGATTTCCTGCTCCTGTCTGTTCAAAGCCCGGATAACCCTGGCGCCGGTCAGGTTCTCCCTGGCTGAAAGAAGCACCCTGTCCAGCCGGCCTTGTACCTTTTTATACAACGGGATGGTCATTGCCATAATTCCATAAATGACAAGGGAAAGAATCAGGATTGCGACCAGAAAGAATACAGATAGCTCTTTATGAATCGTATAGGCCATCACTGCAGCACCGACGACAATGAAAGGAGAACGCAGGAAAAGACGAAGCACCAGGTTGACTCCTGCCTGAACCTGGTTGATATCATTGGTCATCCGGGTAATCAGCGTGGATGTCCCTGTCTGGTCAACCTCCTGA
This sequence comes from Bacillota bacterium, assembly GCA_023426765.1. Lineage (GTDB taxonomy): Bacteria > Bacillota > Clostridia > DSM-8532 > DSM-8532 > JAAYJG01. The sequence continues at coordinate 3,124 of JAEZBW010000646.1, read as the reverse complement.
AAGGACAGGCTGTTGATATGAGCAAACAGGTGCTTTCTCAGATTTGTGCCGAAACCAACCGCTGCTTTTGCTGCAAAGTACTGGGCCGTTAGGGAGCAGGCAAGACCTAAAAGGCCCAGCAGGATCATCAGAGCACCCATTTTATAGATATATGGATAATCCCTGTTTTTGATCCCAACATCAATAATTCCTGCCATCACCAGCGGAATGACCAGTTCAAAGGAAGCTTCCAAAAGCTTGAACAAAGGTCCGATGATGCTTTCCTTCGTATATTCCTTTAAATGCCCCAATAGTTTCATCATAAGCTTTACCCTTACTGCTGCCTGTTGCTCGTCTTTTCAGGAATGGAATATTTGATGGTTCAATCTTACCGGGTATACAGCAATAAATCAAGCCTGATTCATCCTGACCTTGGGCTTAGTCGTATTCCGCGAACAATAATTCCTTCAGTACGTTACCGGTATGGCTGCCTGATTTAAGCATTATATGATGATGTGATAAATTGCCTCATTCGGCTTGAGGCTCCCATTACACTACAAAGACAAAGACCCTGGGGGAATTTGATAAAGAAGCTGGTTCCATCAAGGAATAAGCTTTGTCAGTCCACCAGCTTTTTATAGTTTTCCATTAACTCGATAAACTTCGTGCTGTCGCCGCCGGTGTCAGGATGATACTTTTTCGCCAGTTCCCTGAATCTTTTCTTGATAGCGTCCCTGTCTGCATCATAGGGCAGCCCGAATTGCGCCAGCAGGCCTGGACTGAACAAATCAGCGCTGACGAACCCATTTTCCTTGTAATACCGATAATAGACATGAAAAAAGAACTCACCGACAACCTCCTTCAGTTCGTCCTTTCCCATGCCTGCCAACGTACAGAGTGCGTATTTTGCTTTCCCCCTGCAACAGTCATTCAGGTCAAAAAACTCATCCCAAATCAGATGAACCTGTTTTACCCTGTCGGATAAGCCTTGCTGCGAGAAGGCAGATGCACCAAATCGGATCCGGATCTCAAGCTTTTTCAGTTTTCTGATTTTCTGTTTGATCTCGTCACGGGTATAAGCAATACCTGCCATCGAAAACTTCTCCCAACCTGCTTTCAAATGTTTCGCTTCCTATAGCCAATTCATGCTTATATCTGTATGCGGCTTGTTTGTTTGCCAGAATAAGCTGACCAGCCAACGGTTTCTTTTATTATAACAACGGAAGCGATTGCCTGCAATCGCAATACACCTGTTCACACCCCTGTAGAGTTTGCGGGAGATTTGGGTGATTTTGGTGACGAACGGAGACCGTTCGGGAAACCCGAGCCGGCTCCGAGTAGACCGTTCGGGAAACCCGAGCCGGCTCCGAACAACATGCTTCAGAACCTGTGTCCAATAGCCATGAAACAATCTGCCGACGGAAATGAACCTTTTTCTTTGCGTTTTTTGGTATTTGTAGTAAAATCATAATAGTGATCCTGCCGGAACATTCGGAGACGAACCTGCAGGAGGAACGCAAGCGCGGAAAGGGGTATGGAAATGGCTGTTCTGGTGACGGGTGGAGCCGGTTATATTGGCAGTCACACCTGTGTTGAGCTTCTTTTAGCCGGATATGAAGTGGTTGTTGCAGACAATCTGAGCAACAGCAAGGAGGAAGCCCTGAAAAGGGTGCAGGAAATCAGCGGAAAGCCCTTGAAGTTTTACAGGGTGGATTTATTGGATAAACCGGCTTTGGAAGATGTCTTTCAAAAAGAGTCCATTGAAGCGGTGGTTCATTTTGCAGGGCTGAAGGCTGTGGGGGAATCGGTTTCAATTCCTCTGCGGTATTACCATAACAATATTACAGGAACCCTGACACTGTGTGAGCTGATGCACAAATACCAGGTTAAGAATCTGGTTTTCAGTTCATCCGCAACCGTATACGGAGATCCGCACGCGGTTCCGATTACCGAAGAATTCCCGTTATCTGCGACGAACCCGTATGGGCGCACGAAGCTGATGATCGAGGAAATCCTCAGGGATCTGCATAAAGCCGATCAAACCTGGAATATCGCCATTCTGCGGTATTTTAACCCCATTGGGGCACACCCGAGCGGCAGGATTGGGGAGGATCCCAACGGGATTCCGAACAATCTGGTACCTTATATCACGCAGGTCGCTGTTGGAAAGCTGAAAGCGCTGGGGGTGTTCGGTGATGATTATGACACCCCGGACGGAACGGGCGTCAGGGATTATATCCATGTGATTGATTTAGCTTTGGGTCACCTGAAAGCGTTGGAAAAGCTGCAGTCCAAGCCGGGTGTTGTAACCTATAACCTTGGCACGGGCAAGGGGTACTCGGTATTTGATGTGGTGAAAGCATTCTCCGGGGTTATCGGCCGCGACATTCCCTATAACGTTGTTGCCAGAAGGCCGGGGGACATCGCCATGTGCTACGCCGATCCGACAAAAGCCAATCAGGAAATGGAATGGACGGCGGTAAGAAGCCTGGACGAGATGTGCTCTGACTCCTGGCGATGGCAGCAAAACAATCCTCAGGGGTATTAATGATACCCGGAATTAACTGCATTACTTTTCGAGATTACATATAGACGGGGAAGGAATAAATTATGGCATCAAAAACACTTGTCATCATGGCAGCCGGAATGGGGAGCAGATATGGCGGCACCAAACAAATCGACCCCATTGGTCCGAATGGGGAAATCATTCTGGAGTATTCCATCCATGATGCACTGAAGGCCGGTTTTGATAAGGTCGTGTTTATTATTAACAGAACCATTGAAAAAGACTTTCGGGAAAACATCGGATACAGCATTGAAAAACTGGTGGATACGGCGTATGTCTATCAAAGCGTAGACGATATCCCCGAAGGCTTTACTGTCCCGGAAGGGAGAGTAAAACCATGGGGCACCGGACATGCGGTGCTGTTATGCAAAAATGTGGTAGATACCCCTTTTGCCGTGATCAACGCCGATGATTTTTATGGAGCGGCATCCTTTAAAGCGCTTGGAGAATATCTGTCAACCATGGCCGATACCGAGGGACAATATCATTTCTGCATGGTCGGGTTCAGGATGGAGAATACCTTAACCGAGAACGGCCATGTTTCAAGGGGCGTTTGCTCGGTTACACCCGATGGATACC
>JAEZBW010000507.1 GCA_023426765.1 Bacillota bacterium | reverse complement strand
GGGCAGGTGCAGGTGTCTTCGGCCTTGCATCTCGACGGCGGCGACCTGACGCAACTGGCCCGTTTCGTGGAGCCGGTCTATCTGCACCAGGCCGTGGCCCGGCTGCATGGCGGCGAACTGGTCCGGTTCGACGATCTGCCCCAGGCCCTGGCCGCGCGGCTTTCGGGGGTGGAATCCTGGCGCGTGCATTTCCACATGCCCATTTTTATCGAAGCATTGCCGCAGTGCGCCACGACGCAATCCTTTTTGCGTCAGATATTGCCGCTGTTTCACCCGGACACGCCGCTGGAAGTGGAGACCTACACCTGGAGCGTGCTGCCGCCGGAACTGACGGCCGGCGGCGTGACGCAGTCCATCATCCGGGAGATTGCCTGGGCCGAGGCGGCCAGACGGGCCTGACGTCCCCAGGCCTGCCTTGACGGCGTTGGCACGCGCCATTAGATGCAGGGGAGGCTGCAGCCCCGAGACGCGGCTGCCGTAGGGCCAAAGGAGAGACGCATGGGCACGGGACGAAAACGCGGCGCGGCGGCCATTGCTCTTGGTCTGGTGCTCCTTGTCGCCCGGCCGGCCGTCGCGGCCACATCCTCGCAGTCCTCCCTCGGCGGCTTGGCCTCGGGAAACGACGCCGCCTACGCCAACGCCGCGACCGCCATCACAGACAACGACTATCCTTCGGCCCTGGCCTATCTGACGGAATCCATCACCGCCTATCCCGACAACGGCGAGGCCTATCTGGCCCGGGCCCGGGTCGATCTGGTCTTGGATGTGCCGTCCCAGGCCGTGTCCGACGCCAGCCAGGGTTTGGCCCTGCTTCGGGCCTCCAACACCTGCGACCAGTTTCTGCCGAATGAAAGCCCCATTCTCGACGTCGCGACGGCTTACGGCTCTTCGTACGGCTATCCCGGTTCTTCCATCTATGGCCTCGGCTCGGGCAGCATCTTAAGCGGGACGTCGCTGTACGGCATGAGTTCCCTTGGCGGCCTGTCGGGCGTCGGCGCGACGACGAGCGGCACGACCGCCTCCGGCTCGACCACGAGTTCCGGCACGAGCACGACTGGTACGGCCACCGGCTCCGGCCCGGTGTCGACCAGCACGACCACGGGCACGTCCGGCTCGACCACCACTTCTTCAACTTCGGGAACGACGACGTCTTCGGCCAGCGCGAACCAGTTCGCCTCTTCCGCCGGCAGCCAGAAGCTGCCCGTATCCGAGGACCTGACGGACAAGGACAAGGGAAAAAACGAGACGTTAAACCAATACAACGAAACCATGGTCCAAATGGCCATGTATTCGTCCTATTGCGGCGGCATTTATTTGAACAACAAGGATAAGCTTGTCACCGGCTACATCCTGCTCGGCGACGCCTATCTGGCCCAGGGCAGCTACGCCTCGGCCCAGCTCGCCTACAAGGCCGCCCTGGCCCTGGACGAGAACAACGCCAAGGCGACAGGCGGCCTGGGGCTTGCCTACATCGGCCTTGGCGCGGGCTCGGCCGCCCTGTCCGAGCTGAACTTGGCCGTGGCCTACGGCCCAGGCGAACCAAGCGTCTACGTGGACCGGGGCGCTTATTACGCGTCGATCGATGACCCCGAACGGGCCATGGAAGATTACAACACGGCGTTGTCCCTGGACGCGACCTATGCCCGGGCCTACGACGCCATCGGCCGGCTGCGCTACAATGCCGGCCTCTACAAGGACGCCATCGCCAATTACGACAAGGCCCTGGCCATCCAGCCCTATTACGTGGCTGCGCTTAAGCATCGTGCCGCCGCCTGGACGGCCCTGGCCGCCGCCGAGCCGGCCAATAACGCGGCCTACACCCAAAAGGCCCAGGACGACCTGAAGCAGGCCGCCTCGCTGCAGGCGCTCGTGACCACGGCCGGCACGGCCACCAGCAGTTCCAACTCCTGGTATATGCCTTCGACCACGTCTTCATCCACTGCGACCGCCACGACGACGACCACGACCACCACCACGACTCTGGACAGCGGCGTCCGCTGACGCCGCGCCGCGCTTCCCATTCGGGGGGGCCGGAGGCCTCTTTTTCTTAACTTTTAGGGTGCTTTGTCAGCTGACTGCGGCATGGCCACAGACAGGTCGGCGTCGATGCCGCCCTTGGCTGACGGTGTGAGAATGAGCTGGCGCACGCGGATGCCACGCGTGGGGTCTTCGACCTGTTGCAGGAAGGCCAGGAGCTTGTCCATGCTCAGGCCGGCCAGGCGCAGGTCCACGGCCGCTTCCCGGCGGCCGCCGCCGAGGTCGCGATTGGCCGGTCGCATGAACTCCACGTTGCCCTTGACCCCTTCCCGGCTGGCCACGCCTTCCACCAGCGAAAACAGCGAGAAACCTTCCGGCACGGGGGCGGCAGCCGGGGCCTGGCCCAGGGCGGCGAGCTGTCCGGCCAGTCGCTTGGCGTCCTCCAGGCCGCGGCCGGCCTCGGCCAGCCGGCGTTTGCGGGCGTCGAGGCCGTCGACGACGGGGACCACGACCCACAGATACAGCCCGACAAGGACGGCCAGGCCGCCGGCAGCCAGGAGCAGGGGATGGGGCAGCTCGCGTTTCACGGCGCACCCTCGCCGGCAGCGGCCAGTTTGAGGTCGAGCTGGAACTCCACCTGCTTCTTCTCGGGGTTGTTCTTGGCTCCCCGGATCTCCACGCCGGAGAAGACCGGCATGGCGGCCAGCCGGCGTTTGACGGCGTCCACGGTGGTGTAGTCGTCGGCCACGGCGTCGATGGTGGCCCGGCTCTCGTCCAGGGCCACGCGCCGGGCCTTGGCCGCGCCGTTCGGGCCAAGGCCCTGATGGATGGCGGCCAGGATTTCCAGAACACCGCCGACCGGGCCGGTTCCCTGGTCGCGCCGGGCGGCCGTGCGCTCGGCCAACCGGCCGCGCAGGGCCGAGAGCTTTTGAGGCAGAGTCAGACCCGGGGGCATATCCGGGGCGGCGGCGGTCACGACCGCTTCGGTTTCGGCTCGGGTTCGCGCGAGAGCGGCGTCGAGCCGCCAAGAGACGGAGAGCAGCGCTCCCACGGCGCAAGCGGCCAAGGCCAGGGCGCTGCCGCCGGCCAGGAGCAGGGAGCGGCGCAGGGTAGCGCGCGAGGCGGCCGGGGCCAGCTCACCCCGCAGGAAATTGGCCGTTTTCGGGTCCTTGGCCGCCAGCACGGCCAGGCCGTAAGCCAGGGCCAGGGTTTCGGGCAAGGCCTCGCCCGTGGGCAGGCGCGGCCAGCCGGGCAGGGTGGACAGGGTGGTCGCCGGCACGCCCAGGGCGGCCTCCAGGGCGGCGGCCGTCTCGGGCCGGGCAGCCTGCCCGCCAAGGATCAGGGTCAGGCCGACCGGCGGCCGGCCGGCCAGGGGCGACAGGGTGAGGACGGCCTCGCGGGCGAGAAAGGCCGCCAGTTGTTCGGCGTCGGCCGCCTCGGGCAGGGGCAGGCTGCGCCAGGCCAGGGGCGCGTCGTCCAGGCGGCAGACGAAATCGGCCCGGCCATCGGTGATCTGGACGCACAGCACGGCCTCGCAGCCGGGGGTGAGCGCCTGGAGCAGGGCGTCAAGACCGGCCAGGTCGAGGCAGGCGGTTTGCGGGGCCAGGCCGGCGGCGGCCAGGGCGGCCGTCTGGCCGACCAGGGCCTGGCGCGACACGGCCCCGGCCAGGACAACGGTCTCGGGCGGCGCGGCCAGGCCGGTGGTGGTCCAGGCC
>JAEZBW010000444.1 GCA_023426765.1 Bacillota bacterium | reverse complement strand
GCCTTGGCGCGCTCTTCCTTCAGCTTCGTTGCAAGGCCAATGACCAGATCGGGATTGTCCAGGACGTTCTCAATCGTCTGAGGCGTCATGTAAGCGCCGTGGTCTTCAATCGACGGCAAGACCTCTTCCATGACCCAAGTTTCAAAACGCTCGGCGGCCGGCAGTTGTGAACGCATAATGAGCCGGTACGTGTCGGCCCGGTTGATGATCGTCATACCCCGGGGAGGGATTCCCAAAAGAGGCGAATCGCCTCCTTTGAGTAATTCCGGGGACTTACAGTGTGCCTTGATAGCTTTGACGCTATCCACGTAGCCGAGGATCGCGCAGACGTCGGCCCCGATGAACCAAGCCTTGCCGTTGGCGTCCCGGATGGCCCGGACAGGGTTGCCCTCGAAGGCGAAGGGGAAGGCCTGGTTCTTGTCCTCAACGCGTTGGGGAGAAGCAGCAACCGGGAGCGGGGAAAGGCCAAGACCATGCGCCACCTGGGAGTACGGCAGATCGTCCGGGTGAACCTCCTTGGTCGCGGGAAGCTCCGGGTCCAGGCGCAACGTGCCCGGGAAATGGTTCGAGACGTGAGCGGCCACGGCCTTGGCGAAGCGGGTGCTGTCCAGATCGTCGCCGGCGTCGGTGTACTTGCCCACGGTGGGGAAGGGCAGCACGTGTCCGCGTGACCCCCCGGCCAGATCGCGGCTGTCCTGGGGCTGCACCGGCTTGTCCTGGCTCATGCTGGTAAAATGTAAAGATATTACAAGGAACTATCGAAGTTATATACGCCCCGTACGGGTGTCCTGCGCCAGAAGGTGGGCCAATGGTCAGGCCGAGGCCCCAGGCGCGAAAATACGGCCATTCTCGCGGTCGGTTCTTTCGGGTCAGCAAGCGTTCAACAAGGTATACTTTCCGAACACTCCAGGCCCCGCCGGGTTTGCTGGCTTTCCTGTGTTCAAAAAGTCACTGATTCAATTGTTGACGCCAATTCCTAAAAGTCCTAGAACTTCTTCAACACTACGTTGAAGGAGGGAAAGGGCCATGGCTGGACAGACAATCGCTTACCGCCGAGTGAGCAGCACCGATCAAGTTACCGACCGCCAGTTACCCGGCATGGAGTTTGACCGCGAGTTTGAGGACAAATGCTCTGGTTCCACCACGAAGCGGCCGGGCCTTGCCGCCTGTCTGGATTTCATCCGCGAGGGCGATACCCTTGTGATCCACTCCATGGATCGGCTGGCCCGCAATCTGCCTGACCTTCTCAAACTGGTAGCCGACCTGACGGGCCGAGGCGTGACGGTGAAGTTCCACAAGGAGGCGTTGACCTTCACGGGGGAGAAGAGCCCCATGCAGGACTTGCAGCTTGCCGTCATGGGCGCGGTAGCCCAATTCGAGCTTGCCATGATCCGGGAACGTCAACGTGAAGGTGTGGCCGCTGCCAAACGTGCGGGCAAGCATTGTGGGCGCAAGGCCACCTTGTCACCCCAGCAAGTTGCCGAGGTCCGGGCGCGTGTCGCAGCCAGCGAGGACAAGGCCTCTATCGCCCGATTGTTCGGCGTGAGCCGTGGAACTATCTACAACGCCCTGGCGAAGACAGAGGGCCAGGGATAGGCCGTACAGCCACGGCATGAGCCACGCCGATGCTTGTCCGACTCAGGCAAGCCAAGGCCTACCCCCACCCCGCCGGGCCGTACCTCCCCCGGCTACCCCGCATGGGACTCCCACGAGCGCATAAGTAACTGTGAAGTACCGCGCGCACTTCAAAAGTATTTTCCTCTTCACCAACCAAGGTGACTCAAGTATCTTCTGGTTAACCAAAAATTTTCCCCGTGAATTTTTCAAAAAGAGGCATATGCAAGCGCAACCAGCATGTTGCTAGCGTAAGTACCATGTTACATTTTGCTATAAATGCTCATACTATGGACGTTTTAGCGTTGAGATACATGATAAATGTGCTTGATAACAATTTTAAAATGAATCATAAGGCCAAAAAAACGAAGAGGAGGCTGGGATGTCCGGCGACATTTCTTGTGATTGCTGTGAGTGGTGGCAGAGGAGCGGAGACGAAGACTTTGGCGAGTGCAAGAAAGACCCGCCGAAGACGTTCTGGAGCGAAACAGAGAAGGATTGGATTTCGCTCTACCCGGAAACGCGTGACTTTGATTGGTGCGGGCAACACCAAGCCAAGGGCGAGGACATGGGTAGCGGCATCGTTAACGCGGTAAAAGTCGGTGATAACAGCGCGAGAGCAATCAGCGCGTAGTCCCGGACTTTGACTTAGGACGCTTTGACGAGGTGATTTGAGGGGGTGGCGCAAGCTGCCCCTTCTCTTTTTTGGTCGAGCTTCATAGTATGAAATCTTTCTAGCGTTGGGAAGGTTGGATCAATATAGCTATACGTATTTCGTATAGGTATAAAAATCATTGCCCCTGAAATGGCCCGTGCGATAGTCGTTACTCGATTCGGATGTGGAGGAGTCACATGCAAGAGGCTGAGGGCGGGGAGGAGTTGACGCCGTGCGTCGTTGGTTTTGAACGTCCGATTGTGTGCTATCGGCGCGGAATAATGATTCTGCGTTACCAGTTAGAAGACGGCGAAAAAGGTTCTGTCTGCATTCATTTTGATGCGCTTCGCAGGCTTATGCGCTCTGCTCGGATTGTCTTTCGCCGCATCCTGCCACCTGCAAAACCCCGGAAAGGGCCTTGGTGGCGCTCTTAAGGCTGGCTGGAAACTCTTCGCCCCAGGGGCTTCGGCTGTCTTTGTCAGATATGGCCCCTCCTATTTCTTATAGTTGACAACCATTCGACTGGCTCAGGCCCATGCCCCATATTCGCCATAAGGGGGACGCCAGCTAGCGTCCCAGCCCTTGCCCACTTCGTCCGCTTGCACCAAGCGGAGTCTATGGCCTCGGCTTCTCACGTGAATAATCGTTGCCATTCCACCTTAGGCTGGGCATAAACGGCCGCATAGTTCTACGTTTTTACGATGAGGGTGCCAAATGGTCGCGCGTTTCTGTGGTTGCGGGCTTCTGGGTGTCGTGGTGGCTGCGATGCTCTTGCTTCCCTTTGGGGTGGCTGATGCCGCCGAGCCTTGGCAAGGTAAAGTGGTTGCGGTCATCGACGGCGCGACCCTCGACATTGCCAAGTCTGACGGCCAAGTTGAGCGGGTTAAGCTCTACGCGATTCACGTGCGTCCCCCAGGCCAGCCCGGAGGAGACGAGGCCACGAAGCGGACAGCCTCATGGTGTCATCAGTGGGGCGACGTAGCCGAGGTGTTACCCATGGGCCTCGGTAAGGACGGCCAGCCTGTCGCACGGGTAATTGTCGGTAGGGAGGATGTTGCCAACGTACTCACGCGGGCCTGCCTTGCCACGGTGAACATGCGCCTTTGTCGGGATCGTTGGACGCCTGAATGTGTCGGTTGGCAGGCCTGGGAACTCCAATGTTGTGATGAAAGGAAAGGTTTGTGGGCACCACAGGACCAATAACCACCGGAGCGCAGATATGAAGACATTGCTTCTGATCCTCGCCTTGGTAAGCATCCCCGCCGTTGCCTTTGCCACGACTGACGCTGAGGTCCGCGACCTCATCATCAAGGAGTCGATCCAGTCTTACCCTGGCAACTGCCCGTGTCCGTACAACACCATGAAGAATGGCCGAAGCTGCGGCGGACGTAGCGCCTACAGTAAGCCCGGCGGACGTTCCCCGCTCTGTTATCCCAAGGACATTTCAGACCAGATGGTCAAGGCCTATCGGGCGCAGCACAATTTGAGGTAGGGGGAAGGAAACGAACCCCAACCAGGAGGCATCCATGAAACGGATTCCCGTGCTTGCTCTTGTGCTGCTGGCGTTTTGTCTGTTCGCGCAACCAGTTATTGCCGGACAGAAGGCGGCCCCGGCCACGTCGGCCCCGGCGAAGGTCGAAGCCCCTGCCGCCAAGGGCGCGCTTGTTGACCTAAATTCGGCAACCGAAGGGGAATTGAAAGCCTTGCCCGGAATTGGTGACGCCTACTCTAAGAAGATCATTGAGGGCCGGCCCTACGCGAAGAAGGACCAACTGGTGTCCCGCAAGATCGTCCCTGGGGCGACTTACGACAAGATCAAGGATATGGTCATCGCCAAGCAGAAGTAGCAATTCAGGGCCAGGGGTTGGCTCGGGCTAACCCCTTAGTGATCCCGACGGAGGGCTTTGTGAAGAACGCCGTACTATTAGCCGTAGGTCTTTTGCTGCTGTCAGGTGTTTCTTTTGCCGGGGACGCACCAGACTCCAAGGTTCCCAAAGAGAGTACGCAGCCTTCAAGCAAGTCTGGGTATAAATCATCTCCCAGACTCAGTTACGGCAGCAACAAGCCCGACAAAGACGACAGCGGACTTAGCAACCTCAAACCCATGCTGGATCAAACTCTTGGCAATAACAAAGATGGTGTCGGCGGGGGGCTGATGCCCAACGGTGGCACCTATAAATTCTAGGCGGCCAATGTG
>JAEZBW010000354.1 GCA_023426765.1 Bacillota bacterium | reverse complement strand
TGAGGCCCCCAGACCCCCCACATGGGGAAAGTTATAAAGGGGTTGGCATGCTGGCTGACAGAAGAGGGATTACATAGAAAATATTATTATCTTTAATAGTTAGAGAAATTACGAACACTTTTCGAACAGCCAGGGAACAACTTGCGAACACTGCCCAGCCGTCAGTTCCGGTCGGCCATGCCGCCGGCCGCCAGTCCCGCCAACTGCTTGCGCAACTCCGCTGGCGTCACGCCGTAGAGCGCTTTGAACTGCTTGTAGAAATACGTCATGCTCGAAAAACCGCTGTCCAGGGCCGCCTCGGCGATGTTGGCGTCGCCGGCCAGCAAAAGCGTGCCGGCGTTCTGGATGCGCCGGGAGTTGAGGTAATCGACGACGCTCATTCCGACATGTTTGCGGAATTCCCGGGTGAGCAGACTGCGGGACAGGCCGAACCGCGACGCGATGTCGTCAAGTTCCCCCGGCTCCCGCAAATGGTCGTCGAGCCAGGCGCACACGTCGCGGATGGTCGGGCCGTATTTTGACGTTCCCGCCCCGCCGCCCTGCCCGGCCCGGGCATGGCGACCTATGAACAGCCCAATGATGCCCCACAATTCGGACAACTCGCCCTGGTCCGCCAGCCCCAGGCTGGCCGGTATCCGCTCGCCCAAGGCCCACAGCCAGCCGTCGCCCTCGCCGTAGTCCACGGCGCTGGCCCCCTCCCGGCCCAGCTGACGCAAGGCGGCGGCCTGGGCCGGCGACAAATGCAGGGCTGCGTCGGCGGGAGTGACGCAGACCACGTGCAGCCGCGCCGCCTCGCCGTCGCGCATCACAAACCGATGGCGCGCCCGGGGGGCGATCAGCACAGCCCGGCGGTCGACCAATTCGATGTCGTGTCCGTCAAGCACCACCAGCCCGGAACCGCCGCGACAAAGCAACAGCTCGGCCACGTCGTGGGCATGCCACGGCGACGATTCGCCAAGGGTCAGGGAAAGGCTCCAGAACATACGTGTCCGATTGCGCTAAAGTTATGGCTGATCCTGCATGGCGCTATATTGAAGTTTTATTTATCAGCCTCTTATCGAAACACCAGCCATGTTCGATAAGAACATCGGCGACATCAATCCGTCAGGAGGCAGTATGCTCCACGCCCAGGAAACGCAAGCCTACATGGACCCGAAAATCCTCGACGCCTTTCACATGATGTGGGACGCCCATCCCTCGCCGGTCATGCTGACCAAGGCCAACCACACAGTCTTGGCCGTCAACCCCGCCGCCGCGTCCGCCGGCATCCAACCGGGAATCAAATGCTTCAGCCTGTGCGGCCCGGACAAGCCCTGCGCCGCCTGCCAGGCCCATGTCGCCATGAAGACCAACGCCTGCGTTCGCAGTCAGGTCCATTCGGCCGGTCGGTTCGTGGATTCGTTCTGGACGCCGGTGACCGGGGTCAAAGGCGTCTACATCCACTACGCCAACGACATCACCGACTGTGTGCGGGAAGACGTGCTCGCCCAGGGCGGCGCGGGCTGAAGGCCGGCCGAACAGCGGGTCCCGTAGCGCCGTCCAAGCCGTGGTAGAGGGCGCGATGGTTCAAGTCGGCTCGCCCCGTTAGGGCCATGGCTTGGCAAGATGGCCGCCAAACACGGCTAATGCCTGAGGTATCCGGCGCGCAGGCCTGACCCCGGCGCGCCGGGGAATCCGTCGGCAACGCTGTCGTCAAGGGCGCGATGGTTCAAGTCGACTAGCCCCGTTACGGCCATGGCTTGGCGGGATCGCCGCCAAACGCGGCCCACGCCTGAGGTCTCCGGCGCGCAAGCCTGACCCGGCGCGCCAGGGAATCCGTCGGCAACGCCGTCGCCGGCGTCCCTGCCCGGCCTGGACACCGCCGCGAGTGTCGCGTCCGCGAAAAGCGCATATGGCGCTTTATGGCCAATAAATTAAAATCATTAACTTTTCTTAAAAATACTATTGTATTTTTAAGGGACGCGTCGCCAGGCATCCCGGGACCAAGCAAAAGCCCGCGTTGCTCCCCAAGGAACAACGCGGGCTTTGTCGTCGGCTTCGCGGACGCGTCCCGGATGGGGCCGTTTCCTGCTGCCTATCCCTCGTGACGCGCCCACGAAAAGCGCCTGCGGCTTTTCGTCCGCAACACGACAGCAACCACTAGTCTTTCTTGAAAAACACGCTTGTATTTCCCTAGAAGCGCAAGGCTAGGCCAGCATGTCGGCCATGTTGTAGAGCTTGCCCGGCTTTTGCTTGACGATCCAGGTGGCGGCCCGAAGCGCGCCCTGGGCCAGGGTGTCGCGGGTATGCACCCGGTGGGTCACCTCGATGCGCTCGCCCGGGCCGAAGAAATAGACGGTGTGGTCGCCCACCACGTCGCCGCCGCGCAGGGCGGCCACCCCGATCTCGTCGCTGGTGCGCGGGCCGATGATGCCGTCGCGGGCATGGCGCTTGACCGTGTCGTAGTCCAGCCCCCGGGCCTCGGCCAGGCACTGGCCGAGCTTGATGGCCGTGCCGCTGGGGGCGTCGGCCTTCTTGCCATGGTGGATTTCCATCACTTCCATGTTGTAGGCGGGGCCGAGCTTGCGCACCAGATCGGGCAACACGGCCAGAAGAACGTTGAGGCCCACGCTCATGTTGGGGGCGAAAAACAGCGCCGTTTTCTTGGCCGCTTCGGCCAGTTCTTCGGTCTGCTCGTGGCTCAGGCCAGTGGTGCCGATGACGCAGGGATTACCCGAGGCGGCCACGGTCCGGGCCACTTTCACGGAATTCTCCGGCGATGTGAAATCGATGACCACCGCGCCCGGGCATTTGGCCAGCACCGTGGCCAGGTCGTCGCCGATCTCGCAATGCAAATTGGCCAGATCGGCGGTGCAGCCCGTCCGCTCCAAGGCTC
>JAEZBW010000330.1 GCA_023426765.1 Bacillota bacterium | reverse complement strand
ACGCCCTTGTTAAATCCCACCTCGGCCATGAAATCCTTGGCCAGATCCTCGGGGATCTCGAAAGAGGCCAGTTCCACGCAGTCCTCGGAGTTTCTCCGCACCAGCGACAGCTTGGGTTCGCCGGTCCAGGTGTTGACCACGAAATAGGTGGAGAAATCGTTCTTCGAGGTTACGGGCTTATGCTGGGCATGCCAGGAGTTGTTTCCCCATTCGAGATACAAGGTCACGGCGTCTTCCGGGGTCATGTCCCAATCGATGACGAGTCCGGACAGGTCGTGCTGCGTCTGCATGCGTATCCTCCATGGCGCGGGTTTCGCGTTTCGTTGTCTGCAACCGATATGGGATAAATCTAATCCATTTTGTCTGCTGGTCAAGCGGGAATTGGCAAAAAGCTGAAACAATCGCCCTGGATATATCATAACAAGCTGAAATTAATTGTGAAAATTCTGTCTTCCAGGGCGTCGTCAATCGGTCTATCTTTCCCTCGGTCGGCCATGGGGAGAGCTTTGGGCCTGCTATGGCGGGATGGGGCAGGCGGCGTCGGCCAGAGGGTCATGGCTGGCTGGATCGCGGCAACGGCGTAAGGGCGGTCCAAAGCGGAACCGCCGCCGACGGGGGAGGATGAGGCGTGACGCAGCCGAAACCGAGACGGGCCGTCCGGCCGTTTTCTGGTCCGTTGCTCGGGCGACCGCCCTGGGCGGCCCTGGCCCGGATGCTCTGGGGCTTGGAGCTGCTCCTTGCCTGCCTGGCCCCGTCGGTCGTGTCCGCTGGCACGGCCGTGGAACTCTCGCCGCCCGAAGCCCGCTACGTGGCCGAGGCCGGGCCAGTCACCCTGTGCGTGGACCCGGACTGGCCGCCCTTCGAGACCATCGACGCCGCTGGCCGCCACGTCGGCATTGCCGCCGACCTGCTGGGGCTGGTGGCCGAGCGCACCGGCCTGCGCTTTGCCCTCGTGCCCACCGCCTCCTGGGACGAAAGCCTCGAGGCCGCCCGCCAGGGCCGCTGCCAGGCCCTGAGCTTCCTCAACCGGACGCCCCAACGCGAGCAGTGGCTGCGGTTTACCCGGCCGCTGTTAAGCGACGTCAACGTCTTTATCACCCGCGAGGAACATGCCTTCATCGCTGACCCCGGCCGGCTTGCCGGCGAGACCATCGTCTTTCCCTCGGGCACGGCCATGGAGGAACTGATCCGCCGGGACTACCCCAACCTCAAGATCCTCACCACGGCCAGCGAGGACGAGGCCATGGCCATGGTGTCCGACCGCAAGGCGGACATGACCATGCGTTCGCTTATCGTGGCCGCCTACACCATCAAGAAGCACGGGCTGTTCAATCTCAAGATCGCCGGCCAGCTCCCGTACTATTCCAACAACCTGGGCGTGGGCGTTGCCGGCGACGACCGGACGCTGGTCGGCATCCTCAACAAGGGCATCGACGCCATCACCACGGCCGAGCGGGCGGCCATCGAGAATCGGCACGTGTCCATCAATGTCCAGACCGTCACGGACTACGGGGCCTTGGCCAAGGTGTTGGGCGCAGCCCTGGCCTTGGCCGCCGTCGGCGGGGCCTGGGCGCTCAAGGTCAAGCGGCTCAACACCGCCCTTCGCCGGGAGATCGAGCGTCGGGAGGAGCTGGAGCGGATGCGCGCCGATGTGGAGCAGATCATCCGCCACGATCTGGTCACGCCGCTGTCCGGGATCATCGGCATCCCGGAGCTGCTGGAAACCGAGGAAAACCTGACCTCGCAACAACGGGAGCTGCTGCGCCACGCCGCCACCTCCGGCCGGCGCATGTTGGCCACCATTCGCCTGGCCGGCGATCTGGCCCGGATGGAGAAAGGGACCTGCAACGTCGCCAAGGCCGACTGTGACCTGCTCGGGATCATCCGGGAGGCGCGGGTCAATCTGGAGGCGCTTTTCGCGTCCAAGGGCCTTGGCTTCGCCGTGTCGCTGGACGGACGGCCGGCCCGGGCCGAGGACCGCGCCCCGGCCCGAGGGGACGCCAACTTGCTGGGCAACCTGTTTGAAAATCTGCTGAAGAACGCGGCCGAGGCCTCGCCCGAAGGCGAGGAGCTCGCGGTCGACATCCGGCCGGCCGAGGCGACGGTCGCCGTGCGCAACCGGGGGCGGGTGGACCCGGAGATCGTGGACACGTTTTTCGAGAAATACGTCACCCGGGGCAAGACCTTCGGCACCGGCCTTGGCACCTATTCGGCCCGGCTCATTGCCCGGGCTCACGGCGGCGACGCGGTCCTGGACCTTGGCCAGCCCGATCAGGTCACGGTGCGGGTCTTGCTGCCGGGCCTCAAGGGCGCGCGTTGCGGGTGAAAAACACCGCCGTATGCTTTGAGGGAAGCGGCCTTAGCCGCACAGCCGGCAGGCGGCCAGGGCGGCTTGGCCTCGGGCGGCCACGGTGTCGGGCACGAGGTGCCAGCCGTCAAAGCGCGTGAACGTGGCCGGATCGGCGGCGGCCCGGGACAGGGCGGCCAGCAGGCTCTTGGCGGGATCGGGCCTCACG
>JAEZBW010000326.1 GCA_023426765.1 Bacillota bacterium | reverse complement strand
GCGAGAACCCGATCAAGATCGGTCTCAAAACAGGCAAGCCGAAGGAAGAGTAACCAACAAAAAAAGCGTAAACGCGTTTACGCTTTTTTTGTTTCCGGACCATAGTGTTTGGGCCTGGTGATGCAATCACCAGGCCCAAACACTATATCTCTTCTTCGTTCATTCTTTGGCGGATGGCGCGGATCAGGTCTTCCATGAAGTCGACTACCTCTTCCGCGTAGCCGTCCATAATCACATTGTCGGCGACGGCTTGCAGCAGCAGCGGGTTGGTGTGGATGCCTTTGATCGCGGAGCGGTAGAAACGGCGCACGCCGCGCGAGGCTAGCTCCACCGGGTCGACCGGTTTTTTGAGCTTGCGCGCCGGGCGGTTTGGCGTGGATTCTGCGCTCTCGTCTTCTTCCAAATCCGCGTCGTCTTGCTCGACGGCCATGGCCTGCATGGCGGCTTCCCACACTGCTGACTCCCATTCCTCTTCCGGGCGCTTGAGGATCTGGCTGAGGGTGCGGTAAGAGAGGCGCGTTTTGTGCGCCAGGTCGAGCAGGTTGGAGGGCAGGTTGAGCACTTCGAGCGACTGGCGCATGCGGTGCTGGCCCAGCCCAAACTCCGCCTGCACGGTATCCCACACGCCGTGCGGAACACGCCCCAGCCGCAGCACGTTGCGGAAGTAGCTGTATACGTCGCTCTCATCTGCGGGGAAGGTCTGCGCGGTCTTGTCGCTAATCGCGGCGAGCAGCATGCGGGCGATCTCACGCGCTTGCAGCACCTCGGTGACCTGCATATTCTTGCGGTTCTCGCTGATCTGGCGCTTGATCGTTTCCATCTCGGTCGGCGCGGCAGCGGCGGGCACCACGCTCACGCGCAGCTCTAAATCGTCCGGCTCCAGCTTCTGCGCGACGTGATAAACCACCGCGCTCCAGAAGCGCTGCTCGCCCGTCTCGATGCGGAAAATGCGTTTTTCTTTGCCGCGGATTGTCGCCTGCTCCCAGCGCCCGGTGATGGGGTTGATCTGCCCGTTGGCGGCCATATTCTCGCCCATCGAGCGGTAGCGGGTAATATCAAACTGCGTTACAACGTCTTTTTCGGCCAGGCGCAGCCATTCGCGCGCGGCCCCAAAGGCATCCAGATCGCCGCGGCGGAAGCGGGCCAGGATCGCGACGGGCAGCGGAGAGGGCCTCGGCTGGAGCGGATCGGGATAGATAATTGCGGCTTTTACGTTCTCTACCACCGCCAATTCGCCCAGGCTGCCGCCTTCCTCGATCTCAAATTCCTTATCGAACGTAAACGCGTTTACGCTTTCTTCTTCTACGCGCCGCTCGGCCTGCCCGGCGGACGGAGTGTAGCGGTCGAATTCGTTGATGGTGCGTTTTGGTTTAGGCGACATTGCGAATCTCCTCGCGGTCCAACGCGCCCGCTACGCGCTCTACCAGCCCGGCAAATTCACGCGCCGAGCGGTGGCTCTCGGACCACCACTGCGCGCCGCCGTCCTTAGCGGGGCGGTAGGCGAAGATATCCATGTGCTGGCTGTGCGCGGCGGCGATATCGGCGGAGTGGCGGATAATCTGCAAGATGCCCTTGGGATACTGCGCTTCCAGCTCGCTCAGCACCGCGCGGGCAGTAGAGTCTTCGTTGATATCGGTCGCCACGATGCCCAGCACAGGGATTGTGCGGTCAAACTCGCTCTCCAGCACCTTGATGCGGCTGACCACTTCGATCAGGCCGCGCGTGGCGAGGTTCGAGCCGTTGACCGGCACTAGCACGCAGTCGGCGGCGAGCAGGGCGTTGTTGGTGATCTCTTCGCCGAATGGGGGGGTGTCGATCACAACATAATCAAAGACCAGCTTGAACAGCTTGACCATGCGCGCCAAACGCACCTCGCGGTTGGGCATCTGCGACAGCCCGTGCTTGATCAGCTCGCGCAGCTCGGCGCGGTGGGTGGGCACAAACCACAGGTTATCGTGCAGCTCGGCCTGGCGGACAAAGGCGCGCAGCAGGCTGCTGACGTACTCGCGGGTTGGCTCGGCGGGCGGCTTGATCTTGAACAGCTCCACGATGGAATGGCTGCTGTCCTCGGCCTCATAATGGGTGGAGTGCAGGCTGGAGAGGGTGGTGACCGTGCTGGGGTCCAGGTCGATGGTCAGCACGGCCAGCTTCTTCTCGGGCCGCTTCCACTTGGAGCGCAGGGCCAGCCCGGCAGCCAGGTTGATAGCCGTGGTCGACTTGCCTACGCCGCCCTTATCGTTGACGATCGCAATCGCTTTGCCCATTTTGTTCCTCGGGTGGCAGAAAACGTAAACGCGTTTACGCTTTCTGCTTGTGGTGGTCTTTTGATCCGCCGCTGTAATGATATTCGCAGGATCAAAAGTATAATAGCATAAATGAGCGGCCATCACAATGCACAAAACGCCCGATCGGTGATGTTTTTTCTCAAAAACCTGCTATCTCTCGCTTTTCTGCGCTCAAAAGGGCTTACAAGCCTGCAAACCGCGTGATTCCATCACTATCTTGCGTTAAACC
>JAEZBW010000292.1 GCA_023426765.1 Bacillota bacterium | reverse complement strand
AATGATTGTGCTGGAGTTGTTGGCCTGTGATACCGCTTGTTCAGTTTTATTGTTAATGGTGTTGATGATGTTGTTTATCATAATCGAAGCATCTTTGGACTGATCGGCAAGCTTTTTAACCTCTTCGGCTACAACCGCAAAGCCCAGACCTGCTTCTCCGGCACGAGCCGCTTCAATGGCCGCATTCAGCGACAGCAGGTTTGTTTGCTCAGCGATACCAACAATCACCTGAACGATCTTTCGAATTTCTTTCATGTCCTTATTCAGACTGTAGATCTCCCCGGCTATTTTCTGGGATGCCAGTTTTGTCATATCTGCTTTGTCATTCAGGGTCTTGACGGTAGAAAGGGCTTGTACGCTTGTTCCCTCTGCTTCGGAAATCAAGGCTGACATATCACCAAGGCTGCTGGTCACTTTATTGATCCCATCGGAAAGTTCATTCATGTAATCAACGCTTTGCGAAACCTCCTGTGCCTGTTCGGAGGATCCCCTGGCTACCTCCTGCAGTGTCAATGCAATTTGCTCGGAAGCATGAAGAGATTGCTCCGATGAACCGGCTAACCTTTGAGCATTGGCCAGTACCGCTTCTGCGGAGGATTTGACCTTTTTAATCAGACTCTTGATATTCGTGATCATGTCATTATAATTGTTGATGACCTCACCGATTTCATCATTGTTCTTATCCAGCACAACCTCGGTAAAATCACCTTCCCTGGCTTTGCGTATAAGGGATACAAGCCTGGACAGCGGGCTTGATATGCTATTGGAGATGATTAATGTCAGAAGGATTGCCAAAACGAAAACAATAGCGGTGATTAGCACGATCTGCCTTCCGATGGAGGTTGAGGCAGAATAAATATACCGATAGGGTGTAATTGTGACTACATAAAAGGGCGTTTTATCAATTTTGGCATAATTGCAGTAAACCTTCTCGCCAAGGACAAGATCCTGGCTTGATATCAGGGTATCTTTGCTTTCCAGGTCATTCCTGATACTGTCAATTAAACTTTTCTGTGAATAGATGCTTCCTTTCGTATGCTGCTCCCTGTTGGAATAGATAACACGGCCTTCTTCTGTAAGCATCAATACATCCACGTTTTCACCCATGTCAAAGGAATTGAACATTCCATCAATGGCTTTGGGCGCAAGAGAAACCAGAAGGTTCCCCAAAAACATACGTGAGGTGGTCTTGACTGCCTTGCTGAAATAGATAACCCTGCCGTTTGAGTCGGTATACCATTTCGCATTCTCCCCGCTTTCGGTGAACATTGCATTCAGATCACCGTATTCAATCTCAAAGGTGGCATTTCCTCCGCTATACATAGGCTCAGCACCGGTATAAGGGAAAAAGTAGATACCGTCGGCTGAATCGTTATGGGCGATTTTATAAGCCAATTCCTTGTTGATGTCCCTTAACAGATTCATCTGTTCGGATAAATCAAGTATGTTATAATTACTGAAATCATCCTGCAGCATGGTGGAAAAGGCCAGGCTGTTTGTGATTTCCATGTTTTTTGCCATTTCATTTTTGGTAATTGAACTGAATTGCGTCACTACCTGCGAGGTATAAGCTTTAACAGTTTCGGTAAGCGTATTGCGGGATCGTGTAAACGCGGAAACACCCTGAATGATAAGAGGAACGATCGACAGCAGCAGGAAAGCAATGATAAGCCGCCATTTTATTTTAGTCTTTCGTAAAAAGCTTATCCTTGACTCGATGAAGACCTTTGGCAGTTTGTCCTTCAACGCCTTAAAAAAAGCCAATGCAGGAAGCTGTTTGTCACCCTTCTTTGTAGAACGTGTTCTTTCCTTCTTCATCTTATCCACCCTCGCTTTTTATTTATTTTTATCATTCATAATAAACCATAGACGAAAGCCGGTTATCTGCTGTAACCAGCCAGATATTAGAATTGCGAAACAAATAGCCACATAATAACGGCATAAATAAATACCCATTATCTTAATGTCTACAAATTATACATCTACTTCGAAATTTATCCCGAAAATAAAATGGCTTCGGGATTATCCCAGAAGTAAAAGGTGCTGTCACCCTCGTAGTGATTTTCAGCGTCAAGGTTGCATTCCGTATAGATATATTGTAACACCGTAAGCGATTGCTTGCAATCACAATAAACCGTTACCATATAAACCCTGAAATAGAAAATGGACACCTTATGGCATCCATTTTCATCCTGAACAACTTGACATCATCAGGTCGTTTCAAAGAACCGCAGAATTGAACCGTCTATGGTCGTAATATGGCATTCTCTTGCTCCCCAGGGCTGAGGCTCAATGTCGGTAATCTGTGTCCAACCTTTATCTTTCACCATCTTATGCAGTTTTTCCAGCCCCTGAACCATGATAAACCCAACTACACCTTGAATAGGATCGCCTTTGAACAGATGAATACCCCTGAATGGTGTTAAGCCGGATACGATAAGTTCACCCGGATAGTCAAAAACGCAGCTGTATGAAGCCACATGACCGTTGTCATCAAGGATGACATCTCCATACCAGCCGAGTATATCGCGGAACCAATCACATGTCCGCTGAATATCATTTGTAAAATAGACCGGTGCATTTTCCTTGACATAATAGCCCCGCTGGCTGTATGCCTCCATATCGTTTTGCTTTTTCATTGTGGTATGCTCCTTTTCATATGATGTGAAGGTAAGTCTGGGATATGGATTAAGCCGTACTCCATCCTTGCGCGCCGAGGATGGGGATACACCGTAGGTTTGATGAAATACCCGGGAAAACGCCGCCGGAGAATCATAGCCATATTGGATCGCTATATCGATGATCTTTTCCCCGCCTGACTGTAAATCATTAAGTGCGAGAGCCAGCTTTCGCCTGCGGATATACTCACTCAATGGTATATGCGCTACAAACGAAAAGATACGATAAAACTCCCATCTGGAACATCCTGCATATCTCGCAGCAATCTCAATGTCTATTTCGCCGGTTAAGTTTTCTTCGATGTACTCAATAGCACGATTCATGTTCTGTCGCCAATCCATATTCTCACCTCCCATTGATAGAATAGCAGGGATGAGTTCACTTTGCTTTGCACTTTCCGCACCATTTTTACAAAGCTTCTGCTGCTGAAGACCAAGGATCATACCCTCGTTATCAATACCACACACTCCACATGACTTGAGAAGTCACTCTAACATAATTTCATAGATACTGAACGGGCTACCGTGACCCGGATAAACGGTTTTTATGGACAATTCTTTAATTCTGTTGATACTATCGGCTAATTGTGAGAAATCGCTGGCATTAGGGGATGGGCCTGGCTTATCGATGTTCGAAAACGTGTCCCCAGCAATCAAATCACCGCTTTCTGTAAGAACTGCAACAGACCCTTTGGTATGACCGGGTATATGGATAACCGTTGCGTGAAAACCATATGGCGACAAGTCAAGTCCATCTTCCAACAGAATGTCCGGGGAAAACCTCTCGAACTCATCCAGCATGTTCTGTGTAACTTTTGTTATAACATCCTTGTATTGCAAAAACATTTGCTGCAATTCCAAAGCGTGATAATGCCATTAGCTTGAAGTGTATTGACAGCAGCTCACACTCGACATATAGTTTTTCTTCGTTGTGAGCAAATACTACCTTTATTAACTCACTTCACATACTCGATTACATCCATCGGATTTTCTATCTGAATAAATTCATTCATTCGCCCGCGATGCTGTACGCTCCCAGCTTTTAAGTACCATACAGCCTGTAAAGGATGCATCCCAAGTTTCCGTGCAGCTTCCAATTCCTGACTACCGCCATCTCCGACATAAAGACATTCATCTGCTTTTATGTTCAGTTTCTCAACGCAGCGCTTAAATATCTCTTCATTCGGTTTACAAACACCTTGTTCATAAGACATAAATGGTGCATCGAAAAAAGGATAAAGCACACTTTGCTGAATATACTCAGTCTCTTCAGAAAAACAATTGCTCACAAGCCCTATCCGGATATGAAGCTTTTTTATTGACTGAAGCATAGGCACAATATCCGGATGAATATGGTTAAACACCTCTTTCTTGAAAGCTCTTCGTTTATTGACCATATTCTGATGTAATTCCTCCGAATAACATCCTAATTCTTTTAAGGTATACGAAACGGCTTCTTCCAGGGTTAACTTCCCGATAGTTCGATCCTGTTCAGTTTTATCCCAAATCGGTCTATACACTTCAACACTGACATTTGCATCCGCTGCCATTGCTGTACTAAAATAAGGCTTATCACAAGATAATGTTATTAAGGTCTCATACATATCAAAGATAACTGCTTTAATCAAAATACCTCACCTCATTGTCCCTCTTATCGGGCAATCCAAAAACACTTTATAAGTATATTTACTTTTATACTCTCGAATTTTGTAACAATACTGCTAAGTTTCGAGGTAACACTTTTGCAAACCCTGCTGATAAACCCGAAGCCTTTATCTTCGCAGTAAGTGAATCAGAATACGGTTCATCAGCTTTATGCGTCATCAATTCCGTCGTCTCATCCTCTGAGAACGTGACTCCTTTAATGACATAATTCTTGTTATGTGCATTGCCCGGGCAGCAATCCTGACATTTCATACATCCGACAAGAGAATTATGGGCGTCTTTAGCAACCCATTCCGGGAATTCTCCGGGAACTTCATTCATAGCTGTTAAACAAATAAAGGCGTTTAT
Organism: Bacillota bacterium; assembly: GCA_023426765.1. GTDB lineage: Bacteria > Bacillota > Clostridia > DSM-8532 > DSM-8532 > JAAYJG01. The sequence continues at coordinate 6,189 of JAEZBW010000292.1, read as the reverse complement.
GATTTGATGAGATGGTTCAATCGCTTTTGTAGGGCAAGCGTTTTCACAGGCATGGCATTTTTCGCATGGTTCCATTAGCCGGGCCGGAAACCAGGCAGCTTCATCACAAGGGACATCGGAGACATACGAAAGGATTCGTATATAGCTGCCGAATTCCTCATTGAAACAGAGATTGTTCCGTCCATATCGACCAAGCCCGCAATGAACAGCCAACAGTTTCTGCGGAAGATCAACAAAAAGCGCAACCCTGTGTCCAAAAGGCTCCAAATAGTCATTTATGTACTGCAATACTTCATTATCTTTTGAACCCTCGTCCAGGTATTGCGGCGGTACCATGCAATGAACCGGTTTTCCGTGGAATATAAACTCAAGTATGACCTTCGGGCTGGGCGTAATCACCGAAATTAAAGAACGCGGTTGGAAACCAGGCTTATTTGTATTGACCATTGTTTCTGCCATCCAGTCACTAAATGCGTGATTTTCTTTTGCTTTCAAAGCTTCCATTTCACTCTTTAGATCCTCAAAACGTGTAAATGGCACGATAGCACCTCTATCACCATGTGCAGCAATTTCGTTTAGCAAGGCTTCTTTCATACTATACCTCCCGTATTGTGGAACTTGTCGTTCACCTTAATCTTCTACCAATTTTCATCTTAATGCCAAAGGAGTGTAAAATGTTGAAAAGGGGTTTATTTTTTCAACAAGAGGAAAGTAATCTAATCGAATATTATGTATTTACAATATCACATTTGAGTGACCCTAAACAATATGACGATTCCATCAAGTCATTCCACTGTTAGCTGGATATACCGATCCTGTATGCAATACTTTTCATAATACCAACAGGGCATATCGTCCACAAATTTACCTGTCTCAGAATCCATTGACACTATCCATACAGATTTAAGCAATTGACAAAAGCTGCTTCTCAATGTTTTCAGTATTGCTTTCATGCAATTTAGCAGCGGGTATCGGTAACTTAGCCTGGTTCTAAGCCCACAGAGCTCTTAGTCATCTGTATGGTTGAATCTATCGGCCTGAACTCATGCTCCGTATTTGTAAGTCGGTTCTTCGAATTTGCAGCTTGGTAACCAATATATTGTAACTTGCAAAATTAAATGTTAATGTTGATAGCAGTTAGGGGGTTTGTGAATGAAGCTGCTTCTGGAACAGAGAACGGAAAAGGATATCGAAGTGGTTATAAAATACCACGAAATGGATTCTATTGTCAAACGTCTGATCCAACTCTACGAAACCTGCGACTATTCGGTTTACGGTGATGAGAATGGAAGACAATACAAGATCAATATGAATGATATTTATTACATAGAAAGCGTAGATAAGAAAACCTTCATCTATACCAAAGATCAGGTATTCCGCACGGAACATAAACTGTATTATTTTTCAGAAAAACTGGCGGATTATGGTTTTGTCCAGGTGAGCAAGTCCTGCATACTGAACCTTGATATGCTTCAGAACATTAAACGGTTGATGAACAGCCGCATGGAAGCAACACTTGTCAACGGTGAAAAAATAACCGTATCAAGAACCTATCTTCCTGAAATTAAAAAAGCCCTGAGCAAGGAACAAACAGGAGGTCTAATATGAAGGATTTTATGAAAAAAAGCCTGGCGCTTACGGCTATCATGATTCTTACGATCTATACCGTGTCCTCCATCCGGTTTGGAAATTGGGCGGATACCTTGTTTCTGTGGGAATTATTCATCATTTCGGTGCTGCTGTACCTGGTTTTATTCGGGTTGAATTATTTAAAGAAAGGGAATTTCCTCGCTGAATTGTTGCTGGAGTATATTGTGGTGAGTGTAATTGTCGCTACTGCAGGCTTGTTACTGGGCTGGTTTGAGTTCTGGTTTTTATGGCATGTTCCGGTTTATGTAACGCCTATTTATATTGTTGTGTACCTGCTGGACTTGAATCGGACTAAACGGGATGTAGATTTTATCAATCAAAAAATACAGGAGAGGCAGGAAGGAACTAAAAAATATGAAGGATGAAATGATCACGGTAAAGGATGTATATAAAACCTATACTCTGGGTGAAGTGACCGTACCCGTATTGAAAGGGATAAACCTTGAAATAAAAAAGGGCGAGTTTGTCTCCATCATGGGGCCATCCGGCTCGGGAAAAAGCACCCTCCTGTATCTGCTCGGGGGCCTGGAATCGGTCACGGAGGGAACCATTCAAATCAGTTCCAGAGACATTGTCCATCTTGATGATAAGGATCAAAGTAAAATGCGCAGAAGGGAAATCGGTTTTGTTTTTCAGAATTATAATCTGGTGCCCAACCTGACGGTAGAGGAGAATATTCTTTTGCCTCTGCTGCTGGACGGGAAAAAGAAGAAGGACCTGAAAGCGAAGTTGGAGGATATTCTTAACATTGTGGGGTTACAGGATCACCGGCATCATACGCCGATGCAGCTGTCAGGAGGGCAACAGCAGCGCGTCGCCATTGCCCGGGCTGTTATCACCAGCCCGGATATCATTTTTGCCGATGAACCCATCGGCAATCTGGACAGTGTCATGGGAACCGAGATTTTAACCCTGCTGCAAAGAATCAATCAGGAAAGGCATACCACCATCATCATGGTGACGCACTCCGAAGAATCTGCAAAATATACCAACAGGGTTATTCGCTTAAAGGATGGAAGGATAGTTGCATGAAAATTATTTTCAGGTATTTATGGCAAAGCTTAATGGATAAAAAAGGCCGTATATTGCTGGTTCTGTTTTCTATCGCCGCCTCTGCATCGCTGATGTTCGCAAATGAAGGCTTTCGCAGAACCACGGAACATATGTTTTATGAGGCGGATACCCGGTATGCCGGTAATTCCAATATTCGAATCAGTGTGAAAAATGAAAAGGGAGCCAGTGAATGGATTGATGACAGCATCCTGAAGGATTATGCCGATGAACTTACCTATGCCAATTCCTTTCTTTATGAAAGTGCACTTTACGCTCCAAATATCGAAGATATGTACTATTTTCACCTTTATGGGGTGAAAATGGATGACTGGCAGCAGCATAATCCCTTTGAACTGAAGGAAGGCAGCTTTGGGGACTGGAACGGCTTCCAGGTCATCATGGGTGACATCTATGCTGCCAAATACGGCTTCTCCGTGGGGGATCCCATCACACTGGAGATGAACGGACAATCCTATGATTTTACAATTTCCGGAATCGCAAAACAACAGGGAATTTATTTAAGGGAGTTGGCTGACGGCGGAACCCTTTTTGCACCCAAACAGACAATTGCAGAAATTTTCAATGGTGAAGCAAATCTTATCTATATCAGGGTGAAGGATCAAAATAATCTGGAAGCCGTAAAAAGCCAGTTATCGGAACGGTTTTCAGATGTTCAGGTAGCCTATACCGTAGACAGGAAACTGATACAGGCCGAAACCGCCAATAATGTGCTGCCCTTCCGAATTTCATCCGTCGCAGTCATTTTCATGAGCATTTTCATCATTTATACGGGCTTTGGTTTAATTACAACCGAGCGGATAGCGGTCATTGGTACGCTGCGAAGCCTCGGGGCCACCCGAAAAAGGGTTAACCGTATCCTTGCCATTGAAAGCGCTGCCACTGGAGCCGTTGGGGGTGCCTTTGGGTGCTTTCTTGGAATCGGTATCCTGTATTTCATCAAAACCATCTATTTTAAAGACAACGGTTCTTTTGCAGGCAGCGCACCCCTTCTCTTCGGTGCAAGAGAAATTCTGGCATCGATATTGACTGCAGTGGTCATTACGACGGGCAGTGCTATGTTCTCAATCTGGAAATGCACAAAGCTGTCGATTAAAGATGTCATTCTGCATCGTCCGGAACAGCGGATTACAAAGAATTCAAAGCTTTGGATCCCCGGAATTCTGCTGATGGCTGCCTGTATTCTGGTACCACAGTTTTTACCCATCACCTTGTTTGGAATGATTATCAGCTGTATTCTGGCTGTTGGGGCATTAATCGGGTTGATTACTATGATTCCGATAATTCTCAGGTTAATTACAAAAGCCAGTGAGCGCGCTGGGTTGTCGCAGGAGGTTATTCTGGCGGTTCGTAATATTAAGGATCACAAAGCGCTCTCCGATAATTTGAAGCTGTTCGCGGCCATTATTGCCCTCGTAGCCTATATGGTTTCCATATTCAATACCATGTCCACCGACCTGCACGCCACCTGGGATAAGAATTACCTTTATGATGTGAGCATGGAACTTCAAGCCTCCGACGAGAAAACCCTGGACAGGATTAAAGTTGTGGATGGTGTTACGAATGCCATCGGATTTTACTCCAACTATGACAGCAATCTGGCTGATTATGAGCTGTTCTTCAGCGTGTTCGGCATTGCAGATGCCTCGTTCTTCGAACTGAACCCAATGGGTGGATTGGATCAGGCCCGGAAGGCGATTGACGCCCTTGCTGAAGGAAATAACATCATTACAACGGAGATCATGAAATCCAAACTGGGACTGAAGCCTGGTGATAAACTGCGAGTTGTCTGCGGTGACAAAGAAATGCTCTTTACCATTACAGCATTTGTGGATACGAATTTGGGCATCGGTCATATTGGTTATATATCACAGGAGAATTTAAAGAAGCTTGCAGGGAATATGTATTATAACGAGTACCAGGTGAAAGGCAGCATTTCACCGGAGCAGCTGAAAATAAACCTGAAGCGGGAATTTACAAGGGACATTCTGAATATTGGCACAAAACAGGAATTAAGAAGCGCTAATGCTGATAAAGTGGATTCAATCTTCAAATCCATCAATATCTACACTTATTTTGCCGTTGCGGTGGGTATGCTTGGGCTATTGAACAATATCCTGTCGGGTTTTCTGGAGCGCAAGCGAAGCCTTGCCCTGTACCGCTGCATCGGAATGAGTAAAAAGGGAATCAGCAAAATGCTGATGACGGAAGCGATTGTTGTTAGTTTACTCGGAAGCCTTTTGGGAATGCTTACAGCGCTGGTGATGATGCTCACCATTCCTTCGGCAGTGGGTATGCTGTGGGGTAAAGTGGAGGTATGTCCCGCAGTTACCGAGATGACCATTCTTGGGATAGCCGGCCTTGTCGTAATGGCTGTCATTTCCGCCCTGCCGCTGCACTCCGGACGTGAAATCAGCATTATGGAAAGCATGCGTTATGAATAGATTGTTACAGGATGATTTTCTTCAGCATAACCAATGCTTTCGAGTTTATACCGACCGGTGAGTTGGAAAATCAGCGGACCCAAAGACCCGCTGATTCACCGTAAAAGCTCCGTCAGCCATTTTGCTCAGCGATCATTTCTTCAAGGATCCCGACGGCATCCCCTATGTACTTCGCACAGTTTATTTTGAATATGCCCGCCTGCCTGGCGGCATTTAGTTGTTCCTCATCACCTAAATCATATTTCAGAAGCTCTGTACAGTTGATAGCACCATTCATCTCCCTGAAACGCTGTGCAAATTCCTTCACCTTTAAATAGGTCTGTGCTTTTTTCTGCGATTCATGTGCCTGATTTTGTCCGTATATCAGCCCCAAAACCATAAACGCACCAGAAACCGCTCCGCACACCTCACCCAAATAGCCCATTCCGCCCCCAAAAGAGCAGGCAACCTTCAGCGCCTGGCTTTTATCCAGGCCAAAATCCTCGCAAAAAGCTGAAAATACCGACTGTGCGCAGTTAAACCCGTTGCTGAAGCATTCGCTTGCATATTCGACTTTATTGTTCACGGAAATCCCTCCTCGTTTCTTTTGTATAATTATACAATTTATTGCATATTTATTCAATACCTTTTTTCGTTTTCCTGTTATCCTGTCATTGCTCAAGCTTTCTGCGTTCTGTCATGGAAATTCCATTAGCTTTGCCATATCAAGAGATAATGCCCGTTGCAGATTTTCGGTTACATTGCCGCTGCCTTGTCGCTGTTTTTCGGATGATGACAGGGGCTTTCCTGCAGAAATCCCCGTGTACTCCGGCGGAAATCCGACCATTTACAGAACCAGCATTCCCGGATGGGTGCCAACGCATCTATCTGGCTCTCTTCAAACAACTCGCAGCGTTCCGATGCCGAAACCAGCAACAACCCTTTTTCGTCTCGTTTCATTGTTCAAACCTCCCTTCAGGGTTGACTATACTTACCATAGCACAGGGATTTATTTGAAGATCACAGGAAGTATGAAATGTTCATT
>JAEZBW010000291.1 GCA_023426765.1 Bacillota bacterium | reverse complement strand
GTGTCTATGAGGTCGCCGTCTCCATTCAGGCAATGGGACAGCTGCAGCTTCTGCAGGATCAGGAGTATGCTCTGGAATGGATAGATTTTTTCACCCAGGAACGGTTTGAAATTGCGAAGATCAAAGTCGTCGGCATTTTTTCGGTGGAAGACCTGAATTCTCTTTTCTGGAGCGGCGGAAGATATTCTTATCTCAGAGAATCTATCCTTTTTTATGAGGATCATATCAATGAACTCCTTGCGAAGGATGACAGAGTAACCATCCGAAACACAGAATTCACCCAATTCTATGATTACCGGGCAGTAAAAATAGAAGATGTGGATCAGATCCTCTCAGTGATGGAAGATCAGCGGAGATGGAATGAAAACAACGGAAATTTGATCAAATTTACATTCCCGATGATGGAAGTGCTTGAAACCTATCAGGAAAGAAAGGTTCAGCTCAGGATAACCCTGTGGATCCTCACCATTCCGATGATGTTGATCATTTGCTTTTATACCTTGATGATTTCGGGCCTTATCATCCGTAACAGCAGAAATGAAATATCGGTGATTAAAAGCAGAGGTGCGGGAAGGCTTCAGGTTTTCATGCTGTTTATGGCCGAAAGCCTGGTGCTTGCCATCATCTCATTTTTTGCCGGACCGCGGATTGGGAATATGCTCTGTCAATTCCTTGGTTCCTCCAATGGTTTTCTGGAGTTTATCAACCGTAAGGCATTAATTCCGGTTGTCAATACCGAAACATACCTTTATTCAGCGCTGGCCTCCGTGGTCTTCATGCTGTTCATGATGGTTCCCGTTGTGAAAGCCAGTACGACGAGTATTGTTGAGTATAAGAGAAGCCTGACTTCAGACATAGGCAAACCCTTCTGGCAGAAGTTCTATCTGGATGTACTTGTGCTGGCAGTGTGCGGCTATGGATACTACAATTTTCAAAACAGGCAGGATGTGCTGGGCATGAGCGGCCTTTCGGGAACCGATCTGTCCATCGATCCCGTGCTGTTTTTCATTTCCACCTTTTTCATCCTGGGAATCAGCCTGCTTTTCCTAAGGCTATACCCCCTGCTCATTCGTTTTATCTTCAAGCTGGGCAGCCGGATTTGGAATCCCGTCACGTATTTTTCCCTGGTGAACGTATCCAAGGCCGATCGCAATCAGCAGTCCATCATGCTTTTCATCATTCTGGCTCTTTCCTTTGGCATCATCAATGCCAATCAGGCCAGAACCCTGAACAGCAACACCACAGACAAGGTGATGTACCAGAATGGTGCCGATGTGGTGATTGAACCCTATAACAACCTGAAGCACAGAACAACATATGTCCTGCCAACCGGAGTAGAGATGACCTCCGGGTCGGATGAATATCAGGCGCCGCCTTATGAACAATACAAGAAAATAGAGGGAGTTGAAGCCATTACCAGGGTGCTGGTAGAAGATGAAGCAAAGGTTTATGCGGACAGAACCACCACAACAGCCCGGGTGATTGGGATTACCCCCAACGAATTCGGTCAGGTAGCCTGGTTCAGGAACGATTTGCTTTCGCATCATATCAACGAATACCTGAACCTGTTGACAAGAACTCCTACGGCATGCTTTCTTTCAACCGACTTCAGAGATCAAATGAATGTATGGGAAGGGGATACGGTGAATATCCGTCTGGAAAACGGAGAAACTCTGCCCTTTACGGTATATGGCTTTATAGAATACTTCCCAACCTGCAATCCCTATCAGGAAACCTTGACCAATACAAATGATGTCGTTGTGAAAAGAGCCCCCTTTGCGGTGATCAATCACAGCTATGTCATGAAAAAACTCCCTCCGACTCCTTACGAAATATGGATAAATAAAAAGCCGGGGGTTACGGACAGTGCCATCAATGCTCAGCTGGATGCCTTGTCCCTGAAGGTGGAACGGATCGACTACACGTCTCAGATGCTCATTGAAAAGAAAAACGATCCGATGCTGCTGGGAACCAATGGCGTTTTAACCATGTGCTTTATTGTGACGATGCTGATTGCCGCCATCGGCTTTCTGCTGTTCTGGATCCTGTCCATCCGCGAAAAGTCCCTGAAGTTTGGAATATTCCGCGCTATGGGCATGCCCATGGGGAGCGTTACGCTGATCATGCTGATGGAGCAGTTCCTTGTTTCGGTGATCGCCATCGTCTTCGGGGTATTCCTGGGTAGTATTGCCAGCATTATTTTCATCCCGATGCTTGAAATCATTTACAATGCCTATCAGCAGGTGCCGCCGTTCAAGATTGTGGCCGAGTTCGGTGATTATGTAAAAGTCCTTGGAATTGCCGGGGTCATGCTGTTTGCAGGGCTTGTTTTCCTGTACGGGCTGGTCAGAAGCATCAATGTCCATCAGGTGTTAAAGATGGGAGAGGATTCATAATGAATATTTTACGAACGCAGGACGTTAACCGCTCCTTCAGGGTCGGGATGACCGGAATTGATGTACTGAAGGGGATTAATCTTGAGATAGAGCGGGCCACCTTCAACATTCTCATGGGTCCGTCGGGGTCTGGGAAAACCACGCTGATGAATATCCTCGGTGCACTGGACAAGCCCAATACCGGCAAGGTTTTTATTGACGGGGAAGATATTACGGCCATGTCTGAAAGAAAGCGGGATGCGCTGCGCCGCAGCAAGCTGGGCTTTGTGTTTCAGTCCGTTGCCCTTGTTTCCAATATGTCGGCCTTTGAAAACATCGATTTTGCCCTTCGGATCGCGAAATACAGCGGGAAGGAAAGAAGGAAAAGGGCGGAGGAGTGTCTGGATTTTGTTGGCCTGAAAAAGAGGATGAAGCATTACCCGGGGGAAATGTCGGGCGGGGAACAGCAGCGTGTGGCCATCGCCAGGGCGATCGCCCACAAGCCCATGCTGCTTCTGGCCGATGAACCCACAGCAGAACTGGATACGACAACCGGCCTTCGGGTGGTGAAGCTTTTTAAGGAACTGGTGACCCAGGAAAAAATCACCGTTGTGATGTGCACCCATGATGCAAGCATGATGGGCGTTGCCGACAGAATTTTTACGCTTGAGGATGGGGTGGTTATCGATGTCGCATGAAGAAATACCCATGATATCCTGTGATAATCTGGTGAAGATCTATAAGACAAAAGAAATTGAGGTTGTCGCGCTTCAGGGGTTGGATTTGACGATACAAAAGGGAGAACTGACCGCTATCATCGGAAAAAGCGGAAGCGGAAAGTCTACCCTGCTGAATGTTATTGCAGGCCTGGATCGGCCGTCGGCAGGATCCATCCATGTAGACGGGAAAAACCTTCTGAAGTTCAACGACAAGCAATTGATGATGTATAACCGGGAGACTATCGGTTTTGTGTGGCAGAATAAGGCCAGAAACCTTTTGCCCTATCTGTCCGCCGAGATGAACGTTCAGCTGCCCATGATGATTACCAGCCTGAAAGGCCGCCGCGACAGGGCAAGAGAGCTGCTGGACATGGTTGGACTGAAAAACCGGTATAAAAGCAGGCTGAAGCAGCTGTCCGGCGGGGAACAGCAGCGTGTGGCCATCGCCATCGCACTGGCCAACAACCCCAAGCTGATACTGGCTGACGAGCCTACCGGTGCTGTAGACAGCAAGACCACCATCAAAATTATGGAGCTGCTGCAAAAGCTGAATGAGGATCTGGGTGTCACCATCGTCATCGTTACCCATGATCTGAAGCTGTCCTCTGCAGTAAACCGGGTGATTTCCATCAGCGACGGCATGATCGGCAGTGAGATGGTGAAGAAGGAGGATTACCAGAGAAAGCTCTCCGAGCTGGGTGACATGGCCCATCCCTCCGAATCCCATGATGAGTTCGCCGTGATCGACAATAAGGGAAGAATAAAAATACCGGAGGAGTATATTGCCCAGTTGAAACTGAACGGCGGCGAGCGCTTGAAAATCCGCAAGAGCGCCGGCGGCATTGAGGTGTACAAGGCGTAATCCCAGTCATCGCCAGGCTCTTTTCACACCTTTATAGTAACTATATTTGGGGCGACCCTGTTTGGATCACCGAGTCATAAGGGGCGTCCTGTGAATGACGATCTCATTCCCGTCAGGATCGGGCAGGCAGCCCTGAACCAGTTCCAAATCAAGCACCGACATCATTTCCGGCTTTGCGATATCCCGGATGTCCCTACGCTGCTTTGCCGGGTTCTATGATGCCGCTTTGTTTTTTATCATTGCTCTTGATAAATACAAGGCTGATTCCGCCAACAACCAGGTTTAAATAATAGGTAAAGATTCTCCAGATCAAAAGAACAGATACAATGGGAGACACCACAAAGAAGTTGCGGAAGAAGAAATAACCGATCCCCTCTGCACCGCCCGAAGCACCCGGCGAAGGCACATAGGCCGTAACCTCCCTTAAAACTGCCTGAGAAGCGATGATTTCAAAGAAGAATTTGCGGGTGCCTTCCATGGAAACCAGCATAAACCAGGGAACGGCATATAGCAATAACAGGTTTAAAACCTGATAAAAGGAAGACTTGAGGATTACAGTCCGGTCGCTGAGAATCATTTCGCTGCCGCCGCAAAAGGCTTCCAGTTCATCTTCCTTCCTTTTGCTGTACTTGTCGGGATCCTTGACGATCCTTAACTTGCCCAGAAGATTAAACCCCCAGTCCACTACCTTGCGGGCTGCATTTTTGTTCAGCAGAAACAGACCGAAAAAAGCGATGACGGCCAGGTTGATGGTGACCCCGATGATAAAAAACATGGTGAATTTTCCAATAATACGGTTCAGGGTGCCGGTACTGAAAATAAATGAAACAACACTGAGGGCAAATACGCATAATTCAAACAAAACAGACTTGACCATAATGATGTTGGCGCACCTTCCCATGGGAATGCCGTCCTTCATCAGGTAATATACCTGAAAGGGCTGACCGCCTGCGGCAAAAGGAGTGATGGAATTAAAATACTGCCCGGCCATAGTTACGCGAAAGGCAGTACGCAGGGATGTCTTTCCGTTCACCTTTTTCGTTAATTCATAATAGCTCATCATTTCAGCAAAATAGGAGAGGAGAACACAGCCCAATGAAGCAATCAGCCAGGCGGCATTCATGCGCATGAACAAACCCCGAAGTTCTTCCAGCCCATGGGCTTTGAACAATAACAGCAGCATTACTGCCAGAATCAGTAATATGAAAAAAGCACTCAGCTTCGATTTCCAGTTTGTTTGGTCTTTTTTTGGTTTGCTCATAAAGCGCCTTATCCTCCAAAATCGTAAAATCCGTTTCGTTTCCAAAATGCCAGGGTTTCCTGGCACCGGTAAAAGGAT
>JAEZBW010000286.1 GCA_023426765.1 Bacillota bacterium | reverse complement strand
TCTCCCGCCTCGATATAACGGTGTGTTGCAATTGCTTGCGCAATTACTTCTGTTGTTATAAACCGTAACTTTTATGCTTCTATCAATTCCTTGTACAACTGAACGGTGTTGTCGATGGAATGATGTGTGATTACATAGTGTAAGGCCTTTTCCCTGTAGTTTTTCAGCCTTTCTTCATCCAGTCCCCGGATAAAGGCCGCTGCCGCGTCCAGATCATCCCCACATAGCAAGCCCAGGCTGTTTTTTTGAAGACAATCGTCCGGATCAACATGAAAAGAAAGGATGGCAGTTCCTCCCAGGCAGGCCTGAATAAACGTGTTTGGAAACCCCTCCAGCTGCGAAGTGCACACAAATACCCGGGCTTTGTCAAAATACGCCTGTATTTTTTCATAGGGAACATAGTCCAGAAGCGATACATTGCGAAGCCCAGAAGCCCTTTCCTTCACTTCCGCGGTAAGCTGATTAATTTGTTGATCAATTCCGCGATTGCCCGATTCATTTTGCGGCATGATCATCACAAAACTCTCCCCGGGAAGCCTTTCAGCCAGATCCAGGAACAGATGGGGTTTCTTCAGCGGCAGGCATCGTGACACCCATAGGATGTTCTTCTTTTGGCGGATATCAATGCTCTGCCGGATGGGAAAACCGTTTGGAATGATCCTGCCAGACAGACCAAGCCTGCTTTGCAGGAGGCTGCTCTGCTTTTCGGTTTGACAGACAATATGGCTGGAACTGCGAAGACCATACTGATACAGCCGTGCGAACCTGCTGCCATAGGCTTTTTCATACCATTGCAGATCCATGTTTCTGTCACTGGACAACCGGAATATCACTTTTTTATGCCGCAGCGCTTTTTGAATAAACACAAGCTTTCCGAGGAAGCTGTTCGCAGTGGTGTAAACATAGACATCCGCATCCAGTGTGAGCAACTGGAAGTAATCCTGAAAGAGTCGGAACAATTTTTTCACCGGGCTGCTGCAGTGGCTGCCGCCTTTATATTTGATCACACGGATTCCCTGATGGTATTCAGTCTGCTGCTGACCGTAATCATCCACCAGAAAGCTGACCTCGTACCGGGGGTCCTTAGATAGCCTTTCTGCCAGAAGCACCATGTTGATCTCCGCACCCCCAATGACATTTCCTGCAGCATTCGGGTTAAAGAGCGGATATGCAAGCAGCGATATAAAGCAGACCCTGGTCTTCATAGAGCTTTGTTCTCCCGCCGTCTTGGATCGTTTCCCAAAATGGTTTTCAAACGGTAAACTGCCGTGTACCTGCTTTTTTTAGGATATTTGGCGGGAGTTTGCCCGATTGATTTCGCATCACTAATCGGGCTGGTTTTCTTAAGGGTTTCTGCAGTTTCGCTGACCTGCTTTGTTTGATTGGTAGTTGTTTGTTTACCTGGTTCCTTACCTGCGCTCCGGCTAGCAGGCGTTTGTTTGCTTGGTTCTTTACCTGCGTTCCGGCTAACGGTCGTTTGTTCAACCGGTTCTTTACCTGCGTTCCGGCTTTTCTTCATAAAGCACCCGACAACTTCCCCGTTATGTTTCGTCCGATTGGCATCAGCTTGTTCAACCTGCTCCATACCCGCACTTTCGGCTGAACTCATATCGTATCCGGAAGCATTCATCCCTGAAAAGGACAGTTTCAATCCGCAATCAGCCATCAGCAATACTTCCTCCCGATACTTGTTCTCTTTCTCATCTTCCGTCCGCCCGACCAGCTTTTCAAACAGCCGCACATACTTTGGTGCGATTTTCTGAATATCATGGTTATCTGAGACGTAATCGAAAGCATTTCTGCCATATTGATAGATCGTGCTTCCGTTCAGGTTTTGGATAAAGCTTACCGCCGCCTCGAAATCATCTGAACAGCAAAGCCCCAGGTTGTTTTTTGAAATAAAGCCGTCCGGATCCACCTTCAGCGAAAGAATCCCCGTTTTCCCCAGACAGGCCTGGATGAAGCTGTTTGGGAAGCCTTCGAACTCCGAGGTGTTGACGAACAGCTTTGCGTGGTTATAATAGGATTGGATTTCGTTGAACGGAACAGATTCTATCAGCTTCAAATTTGGGATCTGCTGCGCTTCTTCTGCAACTCTGCGGGACAAATCCGTAATCCCCTCACCCGAATAAACTTTGCTTTCTCTGTTCACCGGCATGATCATGACAAAGTTTTCATCGGGGATGCGTTTGGCCAATTCCAGAAACAGCAGCGGCCGCTTCAATGCCATACACCGTGAAACCCATAATATGCTTTCCTTGATATGGGTATGGCATGTTTCCATACGAAATACATTTTTAATCACTTTGCCAATTAAGCGGGAATTCCTGTATAGCTGCGCCTGCTGAGTATCGGACTGGCAAAGGATTTGATCACAGTTATAAAGGCCAAGCTTATAAAGCAGATACAAACGTGTGCTTCTTTTCTTCCAATATGCCAAATCCGTATCCCGATCACTTCCAAGGCGGAAAACCACCTTTTTCCCACGCATCCATTTGCACACAAGCACCAGCCAACCAAGGATTTCGCTCGCAGTTTTGGTGATATAAATGTCGGATGGCTGAAACAGCAGCGATTTCAGCAGGTATACGATTTTTAAGACTTTATGGAGCGGGTTCGGCGTTGCCTCCGGGCGCAGGTACTTCAGCCTGTGCAGACTGATGTTCTGATGAGTTTCCAATGGTTGCTGCCCGTAGTCGCCCACCAGGAAATCCACCTGAAAATCCTGCCGGGAGGAGAAATAAAGCGCCATATTGTACAGCTCCACTTCCGAACCGCCGAAGGTTTCCCTGATTTCAGGCCTGAACA
>JAEZBW010000260.1 GCA_023426765.1 Bacillota bacterium | reverse complement strand
CTGGTGAAGGGGCCGTCGTGGATGGTGGTGGCGATGATGCCGAGGATGCAAAGACCGGTGGCGGCGCTGCCGGACAGGTTGATCACCCGCAGCATGCCCGGATTGGCATTGGCCAGGGAGAGCAGACCGGTGATGACGGGCAGGGCCATGGTGATGCAGATGAGTTCGTACATGGCGTTATCCCTTGAGCTTCTTAAGAAGGCTCGTGTCGGTCGAGAGAAACGACAGCTTGAGCCTGTAGGTCAGGATGACCAGCACCACCACCGCCACCAGGACGTCGAAGAAGATGCCGAGTTCGATGATGAGCGGCAGGCCGTTGGCGATGGTCAGGCCCAGCAGATAGAGGCCGTTTTCCATGGTGATCAGGCCGATGATCTGCATGACGGCCTGGCTGCGGGTCATGATGAGCACGAAGCCGATGAGCACGAGCGAGATGGAGGCGGGCAGGGTTTCGTGCTGGGCCGCGCCGGGAACGACCGGGGCCACCAGGGCGAAGGCGATGATGATGGAGAGCAGGGACAGGAAGGTGGACATGTTGGCCTTGACGATCTCCCGGGTGGGCACTTCCCGTTCCTCGGCGAGGTAGGGCAGCACCTTGTAGAGGGCGTAGGGGATCAGGCCGACCTTGATGACCGCCGTAAGTGCGGCGGCCACGTACATGTGCATCTGGCCGCTTTGGGCGCCGACCACGGCGCAGGCCAGGGCCAGCACGGCCGACTGGCCGAGGATGATGGCGATGGCCCGGCGCAGGTCCCCCATTCTGGTCTGGATGACGGCCGCGGCCAGCAGCAGGATGGTAAGCAGATACATGAGTTCCTCCTCGATTATTGGGCGGCCAGGGCGAGCATGGCCAACACGCCGCCAGCGGCCAGGAGTCCGGGGGCGCGGAAAAGCCGGATCTTGTTGGTGCTGGTTTCGATGGCCGCCAGGAGCACGGCCGTGGCCAGGACCTTGACGCCGAAGAGCAGGCCGGTCAGGGCCGTTCCTTCGACGAAGGGCGGACTCCAGGGAATGAAGAGATTGACGAAGACCACGATGAGCACGAGCTGCTTGACCGAGGC
Organism: Bacillota bacterium; assembly: GCA_023426765.1. GTDB lineage: Bacteria > Bacillota > Clostridia > DSM-8532 > DSM-8532 > JAAYJG01. Next base: position 3,458 of record JAEZBW010000260.1, on the reverse strand, counting down.
GGCCCAGAAGATGAGCCCCGTGGGCCGGCCGGAGTATTCGAGCACCATGCCCTCGTGGATCATGGTCAATTCCAGGTGGGTGTCGGGGTTGTCCACGGGGATGCGCCCGGTCTCGGCCACCAGCACGATGAGGAAGGCCAGGGCGGCCAGGATGCCCGAGAAGGTGAGGCCCGTGCCCGAGGCCCAGGCGGCCATGCCGGACAGGGTGGTCGTCTGGGCGCCCATGGCCACGGTGAACAGCGACAGCATGAGGATGGGTTCCACCAGCACGGCAATGAACATCTCGCGGGAGCCGCCCATGCCGCCGAAGGAACTGCCGGCGTCCAGGGAGGCGGCGGCCAGGAAGAACCGGCCCAGGGCGGAGACGTAGACCAGGATGAAGAGGTTGTTGAAGGTCACGCCCTGGGTCATGAAGGTGGGCACGAACAGGGCGGCCGCCGCGGCCGTGCCGAAGTAGACGTAGGGCGCGACATGGAAGACCCAGGAGGTGGTGGGGGAGATGACGTAGTCCTTGCGCAGGAACTTGGCGTAGTCGTAGTAGGGCTGGAGATAGCCCGGCCCGCGACGACTTTGAAAGCGTGCCTTCGTGTTCTTGATGACGCCCTGAATGAGGGGAGCCGTCAAAAGGACGAGGGCTACCTGGATGAGAAGCATTTCGTATGGCATGGCTAACCCCTGTTGCTGACGACGAGCACGATGACGGTGAACACCATGATGTAGCCAATGTAGACCTGCAGGCTGCCGCCCTGGATGCGCTTGAAGTTTTCGGCCAGATACATCACGCCTTCGCACAGCGGGTTGTATATCCACTCATTGAAGATGTTGGTGATGTGCACGGAAAACGTCATGGGCACGCCGTGGTAGGGATTGGGCTCTTTTTCGGCCTTGATCTGGACCACGGGCCGCAGGATGGCCTTGAACACGCGGCGGATGGGCTCGGTGAAGCCCGTGGCCGAGTATTCCATGCGGGCGGTCGGGATGATGCCGCAGGTCCAGGTCTCGCCGGAGACGACCGTGGGCTTGCCGGCCAGGCGGGCGAAGCCCAGGGCCAGGAGGCAGCCGACGGCGAGGACCAGGGCGACCAGGGGCATGGCCAGGGAGTCGCCCTGTCCCAGGGGGACGAGGGTGGTCAGCCAGTCGCTGCGGGCCAGCAGGCTCTGGCCGTCCAGACCGGGAAGGCCTGCCACGGCGCGGCCGACGACGCGCAGCAGCCACTGCGGGCACAGGCCGGCGGCGACGCAGACCGCGCCCAGTCCGGCCATGCCGGCCAGCATGGACAGCGGCGATTCGTGGGCCTTGGAGGCCATCTCGCTGCGGGGTTTGGCCAGCAAAGCCACGCCCACGACCTTGACGAAGCAGGCGCCGGCCAAGGCGCCGGTGAGGCCGAGCAGAGCGATCAGGATCACGGCCCACAGCTTGCCGAGCAGGCCCGTCATGGCCGCCGGCAGGTGGAACATGGACTGGAAGGTGAGCCATTCGCCCACGAATCCGGACAGCGGCGGCAGGGCCGAGATGGCCACGGAACCGAGCAGGAAGAGCAGGGCCGTCACCGGCATGCGTTTGATGAGCCCGCCCATGTGTTCGAGGTTCTTGGTGCCGCAGCCGTGGAGCACCGAGCCGGCTCCGAGGAAGAGCAGGGACTTGAAGACCGCGTGGTTAAAGACGTGGCACAGGGCGGCCATCCAGGCCAGGGCCGCCGGCACGGGCTGGCCCCGGCTCATGAAGACCATGCCCGTGCCGACGCCAAGCAGGATGATGCCGATGTTTTCCACGCTGGAGTAGGCGAGCAGCCGCTTGAGGTCCTTTTGCACGCAGGCGTAAAGCACGCCGAGGACGGCTGTGACGATGGCCAAGGCCAGGACCAGCACGCCCCACCACTGGGGACCCGTGCCCAGAAATTCCAGGAAGAAGCGGCACATGCCGTAGATGGCCGTCTTGATCATGACGCCGGACATGAGCGCCGACACATGGCTCGGCGCGGCCGGGTGGGCCTCGGGCAGCCAGACGTGCATGGGCATCACACCGGCCTTGGTGCCGAAACCGAGCAGGGCGCACAGGAACACGAGGTTGCGCAGTCCGCCGGGCAGCTGGGCCTGGGCCAGGCTGGCGAAATCCAGGCTTTCGACGGAGCTTGACAGGATCAAGAAGGCGGCGACGATAAACGCCGTGCCCACTTGGGTCATGAGGATGTACTGGTAGGCGGCCTTGGTGTTGCCGACCTTCTCGAACTCGTGGTTGACCAGGAAAAAGGAGATCAGGGTCATGCTTTCCCAGGCGATGATGAAGTAGAGCACCTGGCTTACGGTCAGCACGAGGACGATGGTCAGGAGGAAGGCGTTGTAGAGCGAGGCCATGGAAGCGAATCGATGGCCGTAGTATTCCTTGGTGTAGCCCACGGCGTAGAGGCTGGCCGCCGTGCCGACCACGCCAAGGGCCAGGAGGAACAGGGCCGAGAGGCCGTCAAGGGTGATGAAAATGTCGCCCAGGGGGGCGAACCAGGCGAAACGCAGGGTCTGCGCGTCGCCGGTGATGATGGTCAGGGACAGGCCGATCAAGGCCAGACTGCCCAGCACGGCCGCGAAGTGGGCCAGAACGTTGCTCAGGGCCGGCCGCCTGGAGGCGAACAGCGGCGAGCAAATGCCGAGCGCGAAAAAGCACAGTGCGCTGAAATACCAGAGTTTCATGGTCACAACTTCCCCGCTTGTTTGTGGGTTCGGTCGTCGGTGTTTCCGGCGGCCGGGAGGGAGCCCGCGCCTGCCGCCTGCCGCCCGGCCCTGATCGCGAGACGCGCCAGAGCGGCGGCAAGATTCTTTTTTTTCCTGTCACGCTCCGGCTCCACACGGGCCAGGGCGTTTTCCGGGCAAGCTTCCACGCAAGCTGGGCCGCCGGGACGCGTGAGGCACAGGTCGCACTTGCGGGCCGCCGTCCCGGGGGTGACGCGGATCGCGCCAAAGGGGCAGGCCTCAAGGCAGCGCGGGCAGCTCCGGCATTTGGCCGCGTCCACGGCGACGACGCCTCCCTTGGGGACAAGCGCGCCCTCGGGGCAGGCGGGCAAGCAGGCCGGCTCCTCGCAGTGGGCGCAAAAGACCAGCCGCACCGTCTCGTCGCTCCGGTCGGCCCGGATACGCGGGGCCATGGGCTCCTCCAGCCAGCCGGCCGTGGCCCCGGCCAGATCGCGTGCATGGCAGGCGATCTCGCACAGGCGGCAGCCGGTGCAGGCGGCGACAGCGCGGTGGATGAGAGAGGTTGCACGCGACATAAGCACGACCTTTTCCTCGTTCGAGTCCGGGTCCGGAACGCCGAAGCGTCCCGGACCCGGAGGCGTTAGCCTTGCTTCCTGGAAACGTATTCCGTGTGCAGCAGATGATGGGATTCATGCCCCAGGGGTTCGCCGAGGAAGTCCTTGTAGAGCTTTTGGATCTCGGGGTTCTCGTGGGACTTGCGCAGGGGCAGGCCGG
>JAEZBW010000253.1 GCA_023426765.1 Bacillota bacterium | reverse complement strand
ATCTTCGTGACCCCGACCATCGCCGCCGCCGGGGCTGCGGCTCCTCCCCTCACGTCGTTTCAGACCTGGGCGACCAGCGCCAGCGATACGCAGTGGCAGGTGCATCTTCGGCTGCTGACCACCGATGACACCTTGGGTTGGGTCAATCCCGCATCGGACTACGGCCGCATCATGGTCTGTACAACCTGCGCCAAAGGAAGTTGATCATGCTCAACGATCCCAATGAATATATCGAGACCCAAAGGATGCGGAAGTGGCCGTTTTATGCCGCAATTCTTGGCGGGGCCATACTAGTCGGCGTCCTGGTGTACTCAGTGGAGTTCTCCAGCAAAAAGAAACAGGAGGAGAAAACAAAACCACCGATTACAGTCCGAGACGATAAACCCTTGGTCAGCGATGCCGGCGGCATGGGCATGGCGACGCCTCCACCGTCGCCAACGCCGACAACACCGCCCAAGCCCATTGTGCAGGTGGTCACCAGCAACGAGCCGCCGGAATATAAACGCGAATTGGAAGAATTGCGCAGGCAACGGCATCAAGCCGCCATGACCGCGCTTTCTTCGCCGCTTGTCATTCGCAAGGTCAAGGACGAGACGGCGAAGATCGGGCTCCAGGGTGAGAACAATCCGCTGAAGCCAGAAAAAGACCCGACTGACCATCTTGACCGACTTGAGCGGCTCGCGGGAGCGCCCCGGGAGGGGGACTACAACCCGGCGGCGGACAAAGACAAGGAAGTTTTTTTTGATCGGGCAAAGAAGACCGACAAGCAGTGGATTTCCCCCAACACCCGGATGGCGGGGCAGCGGTTTGAGATCAAAACCGGTGCCGTGATCCCGGCGGTGATGATCGGCGGCATCAACTCCGATCTTCCTGGCCAGATCATCGCCCAGGTCAGCCAGAATGTCTTCGATACGGCCAACGGCCACTTCCTGCTCATTCCGCAAGGCGCTCGTCTTTACGGGGTCTATGACTCCCGGATCATCTATGGCCAGTCCCGCGTGCTCGTGGCCTGGAACCGCATCATTTTCCCCGATGGTTCGGCCATCACCCTGGAATCCATGCCCGGCACGGACAGTGCTGGCTATTCGGGTTTCAATGATGAGGTGAACAATCACTATTTCCGGACTTTTGGCGGTGCGTTGCTCATGTCCCTCATCACAGGGACCACCTCCTGGGCGGTGGACAGCATGACCCCAACATCCAACAGCTCCAATTCCACAAACAGTTCCTCGACACCGACGCTCCAGCAGGAAATGGCCTCGGCCCTGGCCACGCAGTTCGGCCAGACCACCTCCAAGCTTCTTGAAAAAAACATGAACATCAAGCCGACGCTGGAAATCCGGCCTGGCTACCGGTTCAATGTCATCGTGACCAAGGATCTGGTCTTCAAGGAGCCGTATCGTGAGCAGTGAGATCATTCAGCACGGCCTGGGCGGCATCAAGACGCGCCGTAAGCTTTTGCGATGGGGGTACCTCCTTTTCATGGTGCTCTTGGCCGGCGTCAGCTTGTCCTTGGCAACCCAGCGGGTGGCGGCCTTCTTCGGCAACCATCAATCTCTGGGCCCCCCCTGGGGCTCGGCCTTCGGCATGGTCTGGTACGCTCCCTGGTCGGTCCTTTCGTGGCACCAGTGGAGCGACGAATACGAGGCCGTGCGCCGGGCCGAGTTCCATGGGCAGATGCTCTTTATCGTCCCCCAATTTTTGATCCTGGGATTTGCTCTGCTGTCCATGCGCAAACCCAAAGACACGTCCGACATCCATGGCTCCGCCCACTGGGCCTCGGAGGATGAGATCAAGGAGATGGGTCTTTGTGGCGGTCAAGGCATCTATGTCGGCGGTTGGCTCAAGAAATTCCATGGGTGGCAGGCCGTCAGGCAATGGCTCCGGGGCCGTCGCGCGCAAACACAACGCTATCTGCGTCATGATGGCCCCGAGCACGTGCTCCTCTATGCGCCAACCAGGTCCGGCAAAGGCGTGGGCATCATCCTGCCAACGTTGCTTTCCTACCCCGATTCAACGGTCAACTTGGACATCAAAGGGGAGAACTGGGCGCTGACTGCGGGGTGGCGGCGGTCCCAGGGGCACAAGGTCCTGCGCTTCGATCCGTCAGATGCCAGCCTTGGCGACGACAGGCTCGGCACCTGCTTCAATCCCCTGGATGAGGTACGGCTGGATACGCTCAAGGCCATCCCAGATGTGCAAAACATCGCCACCATGATCGTTGACCCCGAAGGCAAGGGGCTCCAGGACTATTGGGCCAAAGCAGGTTTTGCCTTCATTGCCGGCGCGCTGCTCCACTGCTTGGTGACGGTTCGCCATAAGGCAAAACGGACTGCCACCCTCAGCGATCTGGGCAACATGCTTGCCGACAAGGATCGCACGATTGAGCAACTCTTTGAGGAGATGCTCAAAACCGATCATGCAGCCCTGGTCGCGGAATGCTTTCCCTCTGGAGCCATAGGTGGCCAGGACATTCATACGTTTATCGCCTCCTCGGCCCGGGAGATGCTCAACAAGAGCGCCAATGAGTGCTCGGGCGTCGTGGGAACGGCCGTTTCCAACCTAGCGCTTTACCGCGATCCCGTGGTGGCCATGAACACGGCCCGCTCGGACTTTCGGGTGCGCGATCTTCTGCACCATGAAAAGCCAGTGAGCCTTTATCTCGTTGTGAGCCCCACGGATGTGAACCGAGTGCGGCCACTGCTCCGGCTGATCCTCAACATCATCATCAGCCGCATTTGCGAACGTATGGATTTCGAGAACGGCGAGCAAAAGAAACCGCCTCGCCGTTTGCTGATGCTCATGGATGAGTTCACATCCATCGGCAAGATGGAAGTCATTAACAAATCCATCGCCTATGCCGCTGGATACGGCATCAACTATCTGCTCGTTATTCAAAACATCGAGCAGCTCAATGAGACCTATGGCAAGGAAAACGGCATCAAGGGCAACTGTCACGTCCGGATCGCCTACGCGCCGAATACCCTGGAGACGGCCAAAGAACTCTCGGAAATGACAGGCAAGACGACGGTCGTGACCGAAAGAACCTCCTTGTCTGGCTCTCGCAGTGGACACTTGAAAAACGCCTCGGTCAGCATTTCCGAGACCGCTCGGCCGCTTCTGACGCCCGACGAATGTATGCGCCTTCCGGGCCTCACGAAAACGGGCGAGAAAGCCCAAAAGCCCGGCGACATGCTCATTTTCGTTGCCGGCCAGTCTCCAATCTACGGCCATCAAATCCTGTATTTTCGAGACCCGGCATTTTCCGAACGGGTCAAAATCCCGGCTCCAGTCCAATCCGATTCCCTCGGTGCGGCCACCAGCGCCAACCCCAAAGCCAATCCTAAGGCCACAACCACCCTTGAGAAGCAAAGTGGCTACGCTGCCTACCTCAAAAAAGCGCAGGGGGCGCAAGCATGAGGCCCAGCGTCGTCTTTCTCGTGTGCGTCATGGGGTGCGCGGGAGCCCTTTGTTTCGAGGGCGGATTTCGGTTCAACGCCACCGTCTCGATGCCCCGGGGGATATATCAGCTTGTTCCTGGCCAGGCTGCGGAGATTGAGCACGGCACCCACGTCAGCTTCTGCCTGGAAGACCCCGCCTTCACGTCGTTGGCCCTGGAGCGGGGTTACCTGCGGCCCGGGTCATGCCCGGGTGGGCTGCAACCATTGCTCAAGGCCGTAGCCGGGCTCCCAGGTGACGAGGTGGGCCTGGCCCCGGACGGCATCTGGATAAACGGCCGACTCCAGCCGGAGAGCCAGGCTCATTCACAAGACAGCCACGGCAGGCCGCTGCCGCCAATCGCTCTCCGCTCTGGCCGGATTCCCCCGGGCATGGCCCTGATACTGTCCTCTGGGCATCCAGGCGGTTTTGACGGCCGGTACTTTGGCTTAGTCCCCCTCGCCTCGCTTCAACTGGTGAAGCCGGTTCAAATCTTCGACACAGGAGAAAAATGAATGGAACGAGAAACTCTCAAAGCGGCGGCTCGGGCGGTGGACGTCCAGGCCTCAGAAAATCCCACCCTTGGCATCCCGGCCGATCCCGAGGTGGCGGACTTCCTGGGGGCGTTCGAAGAAAAAGCCGTCAGCCTCGATGATCTGGATGAGGGGCATGAAGGGGAGGAACGCGGGCATGGCGCATAAAGACCGCAAACCCTTCCACGAAGAATTTGCTGCACAGCTCATAGAGGACCTCAAAAAGGGCACGGCTCCTTGGCAAAAGCCCTGGCTGCCCGGGGAACTGCACGCGCCGCTGAATCCCGTCTCCGGCACGGTCTACAGTGGCATCAATCGGGTGATGCTTTCCCGAAAAGGGTACGAGGACCCACGCTGGATGACGCTACGGCAGGCAAACTCTCTGGATTGCCGAGTCCGGAAAGGTGAAAAGGCCCAGCCTATCGTCTATTGGCAGTTCTCCAAGGAGGAGCCGGCCCGGGGCGATGACGGGAAGCCGAAGCTGGACGGCGAGGGCAACCAGGTCATGGAAAAGGTGGAGCTGAGCCGGCCGATTGTCCGATTCTCTTCGGTTTTCCACGTCAGCCAGTTGGAAGGGAACATTCCGCCTTTGGACCCGTCCTCGGTCAGCCCGGCCTGGGACCCGCATCAAAAGGCGGAGACGATCCTCGAAAACTCGGGCGCAACCATCAAACACAATCAGCGCAACCGAGCATTCTACAGCCTGCGAACGGGCGAAATCTGCCTGCCTCCCAAAGACCACTTCCCCTCGGCCGATGGCTACTACGTCACGGCGCTCCACGAACTTGGCCATTGGACCGGCCATCCTTCCCGGATGGACCGGGAGTTCGGTCCCTTCGGCTCCGAACCCTATGCCCGCGAGGAACTGCGGGCGGAAATCGCCTCTTGGATGCTCGGCCAGGATTTGGGCATCGGCCATGATCCTGGGCAGCATCTGGCCTACGTGGATTCGTGGATTTCGGTGCTCGAAAAGGACCCCTATGAAATCGTCCGCGCCTGCCGCGATGCGGAGAAAATCAAGCAGCACGTGCTCAATATGGAACAGAAGCAGGAACTGGCTCAGGAGGTAATGGCCCATGACAAAACCGTCGCCAGCTTCCCGGCCGAGAAGCAAGCGGACCTCGATACCCGGGTTCATTTTTGGCATGAAAATGAGACCGGCAAGTCTCTCCAGGATTTTTTAGGGCTTAGCGACGACGCATTTGCCGCCTATCTGCGTGACGAGGGCGTGGGAAAAGCCTCCCCCGCTCCAGCCAAGGAAAAAACCTTCCTGACCGTGCCGTTTCGCGAAAAGGAAAGGGCGAAAGCGGCCGGAGCCAAGTGGGATGCCAAAGC
>JAEZBW010000219.1 GCA_023426765.1 Bacillota bacterium | reverse complement strand
CTGAATGAGATATCTATCGGAATTGGTCACAGGGTGGTTTAAGGTTTGGGAGGAAAAACTTTGAAAAAAATACAAATTGCCATTGACGGGCCGTCGGGTGCCGGAAAAAGCACCATGGCCAAGTTGGTCTCAAAGGAATTGGGAATTTTATATCTAGATACTGGTGCAATGTATCGCGCTGTAGCGCTGAAAGCCATTCAAACCGGAATCGATTCCAAAGACGCCGAGCGGCTGTCGCAGATGGTTCAGGATATTGATATCCGCATCATCTATGAGAACGGTTCACAGTGTGTGTTTCTGGACGGGAATAATGTCAGCACCGAAATCAGGACACCCGATGTTACGGTTGGCGCATCGAATGTGGCGGTTGTTCCGGCGGTTCGCAATAAGATGGTGGAACTGCAGCGGGAAATCGCTAAAGACAACAGCGTTATAATGGATGGCCGTGACATTGGCACGAATGTTCTGCCCAACGCCGACATAAAAATATTTCTGACGGCGACTGTGGAAGACAGAGCAAGAAGAAGATATGAGGAACTGAAGGAAAAAGGAACCCTGCGGCAAACCTTTGAAGAAGTTAAACAGGATATGGAGTACCGGGACATCAATGACAGCAGCCGCAGCTTCTGCCCGCTGAAAAAAGCCGATGACGCCATTCTGCTCGACACCACCGGGTATCCGCTGGAGAAAAGCGTCGGCATTATTTTAGATATCGTAAAGGCGAGGATTCAAAATGTTATATAGATTTGCCTGCTGGCTAAGCAATGTTTTTTTTACCCTGTTTTATCGGGTCTCAATTGTTGGGCTGGAGGATGTAGCAAAGGACGGTACGTTTATCGTCTGCTCAAACCACATCAGCATGCTGGATATGTTTTTATTCGGCCCCCGGCTGCCCATGAAGATTCATTTCATGGCCAAGCAGGAGCTTTTTAAAATACCGGGTTTGAAATCCATCCTGAAAGGTCTTGGTGCGTATCCCGTCAATCGGGGGCATGGTGACATGCAGGCAGCTAAAACCACCTTAAAGCTGCTGAAGGAAGGGAAGACCATCGGGATATTCCCCGAGGGACACCGCAGAAATAAGAGCAGGGAGAAACTGAAGCCTAAAAGCGGAGCTATCCTTTTTGCTTTGGAATCGGGGGTTCAAATTTTGCCGGTTGGTATTTTCGGAAACTACAAATTGTTCTCAAAGCTGCGGGTTGTTTACGGCAAACCATATTATCCGGCGACGCCGGAAGGTGAAAAACCCTCAAAGGCTCAGATGCAGGAGCTGGCCAATGAGTTAATGGAAAAAGTATATGCTTTGGAGAACAAAACCTGATGTAAGAAAAATGCAGGGAGAATGTCATGGGAAAGATCATTACAGCGCAGACTGCGGGTTTTTGCTTTGGAGTGGACAATGCCATCAAGCTTGCATTGGAAACCATGCAGGACAACCCTATGAAAACCCGAACCTACGGGGAACTCATCCATAACCGCCAGGTATCTGATAAGCTGGCGGAAGATGGCGTGCAAGCGATCCAATCCATGGAACAGCTTGAAAAGGATGACCATATTGTTATAAGAGCGCATGGAATCGGGGAAGCTGTATATGAGGAATTGAAAAAGAAACAGGTTGTTGTACATGATGCGACATGCCCTTATGTGAAAAGAATTCACAAGCTGGTTCGCGAAAAGCACCGTGAGGGTTGTAAAATTGTTATCGTGGGGGATAAGAACCACCCTGAGATCATTGGAATTAATGGCTGGTGCGGGAATGAAGCCCTCATCGTTTCAGAACCGGAAGAGGTCGAAGCATTGCTGAAGACCGAAGACACTGCCTGTGTGGTTGCGCAAACGACCATGAAACCTGAGAAGTATGAAGAGATTTACAATTTCATTAAGAAAAAGTTTGCAAAAGCCATAAAATTTGATACAATATGTAGTGCAACTGAAAAGCGCCAGCAGGAGGCTCGGGAAATATCCCGGCAGGCCGATCTGATGCTCGTCATCGGAGGCAAAAACAGCTCGAACACGCAAAAATTATACGAAATTTGCCTGGCCAATTGCCCGCTGACCTTTAAAATTGAAACTGTGGCGGATTTACCGCCATTGGATATAAAGCATAATTACACAATAGGGATTACTGCCGGGGCCTCTACACCGGATTGGGTAATCAAGGAGGTTGTCGAAACAATGGATGAGATGATGAACAAACAGGAGACCGAAATGTCCTTTCAGCAGGCTTTCGAGGAATCAATGGTAAACAGTCTGAGGTCCGGTGAGGTTGTCAAAGGCCGCATAATCGGTTACAACACCAGCGAGGTGTTCGTCGACCTGGGTTACAAGGCGGATGGAACCATATCCATGGAAGAATTCCTGGAAGATCCCGATTTTGACCCCGAGAAAGATTTAAGGGAAGGGGAAGAAATCCTGGTATATATCATCAAAATCAATGATGGAGAAGGCAATGTATCCCTTTCAAAGAAAAGGGTGGATTCCATCCGCGGTTTGGAAGAAATTGAAGAAGCCTTTAATGAAAAAAGGCCTCTTGAAGCGGTTGTCCGTGAAGTTGTCAACGGCGGCGTTGTAGCATCGTATAAAGGTGTCAGGGTATTTATCCCTGCTTCGCAAATCAGCGACCACTACGTAAAGGATCTGAATGAGTTCCTGAAGAAAAAGGTCAGGTTCGAAGTTGTCGAGATGGCAAAGAACAAGCGCCGTGTCGTCGGTTCCTGCAGAAACATCATCGAGAAGGAAAAGGAAGAAAAGATGGAATCCTTCTGGGGTAAGGTTGAAGTGGGTCAGGAATATGACGGAACCGTTAAGAGCATCACCAACTTCGGCGTATTTGTGGATCTGGGTGTGGTGGATGGTTTAATTCACATCTCCGAATTGTCCTGGAAGAAGATTAACCGCCCCACTGACGTCTTAAAGCCGGGTCAAACCGTGAAGGTCAGAATTCTGGGCTTTGACAGAGAAAAGCAGAAGGTATCGCTGGGCTACCGCAAGGCAGAAGAAAACCCCTGGTTTAATGTTGAAAATAAATACGGTATCGGTGATATTGTTGAAGGAAAAATCGTTCGTCTGGTTCCATTCGGCGCATTTGTCGAACTGGAAGAAGGCGTCGAAGGCCTTGTGTATATCTCTCAAA
>JAEZBW010000528.1 GCA_023426765.1 Bacillota bacterium | reverse complement strand
TCTGGAGCTTGGCGATCAGTTCGGGCTCGCTGATGGCGGCGGCGGCGTACCAGCCGACCGGGGAGGTCGGCGGCGCGACGCCGATGGGCACATGGGCGGCGATGATCATGAGCTTGCCCTCGGCCTGGCCCCGGTCCAGTTCGCCCACCAGCCAGTCCAGGCGCGCCTTGTCCAGGGAGCCATGCCCGTAGCCGGGCGAACTCGTCGGGCTATGGGGTTGATCGACGTCGTCTTCCCGCTGGGTGTCGTCGACCACGATCACCTTCAGCGGAATATCCGACCTCGGCTCAAAGCTGTAGCAGGCGAAGTTGTTGGCGACATCGGCCTGGCTGAAGCCGTGGCCGACCGGAGTCGAGTCGGTGTGGAAAAATTCGGCCATCCACTCCTTGGGCGTCAGGGAGCGGCGGTCGGGGTCGGCCACGACCTTGGGCGGGCTGGGGAAGTCCGCCACCGGTCCCATGCCGACGATATCCCCATAGGGCGTCCGGCCGTCGATGACTCCCTGGTAGGTCCCCCGGCTGTCGATGCCCTTGGGGTCCGTCAGGAAATCGCCGAGATCAAGGACCTGCTCGCCAGTATAGACCTGTCGGAAATACTCGGTCACCGGGAAGGAGCCGATGAAGAAATGATCGTGGTTGCCCCGCGCCTGATACCAGGGGATGGACTTGTCCAGCCCGGCCGCCTGGAACGGTTTCTGGTAGTCGATGCTGTCCGCGCCGACGTGGGCCCCGGAACTGGGGGTGATGGTCTTGCCGTCCAGGACGTCGAGGTACCAGCGCAGTTCGTTGTACTGGGTGTTGTTGCAGGTATCGCCCAGGGAGAGGCCGAAATCCAGGGGGTCCTGCCTGTGGATGGCGTTTATCGTCCGCACCGCCGCGTCCAGGACCTGGGTCGTGTACAGCATGGCCGGGGAATAGGCCGCGGAAATGCCGTGTTTGAGGCCCAGGGCGAAGAGCTGGGCCGGACTTTCCTTGTCGGCGACATGGATGTCGGAGATGGTGAAAAATCGCGCCAGCCGGGCAACTGGTTTCGCTGCCGCGGCGTCATAACCGGCGGGCATGAGGTCAAGGCGCTTGGGGAAGGGGAGGGGATCGCCGAAGCGCCAACGGCCATAGCCTGACGCGGCGTATTGGGAGACTTCCGTGGGCCGCAGCTTGGGCGAGGCCTCGGGCACGGCAACGGGCACGACGCTTCGGGCCAGTGCGGCCAGGGACTGGGCGGCGGCTTTGGCCGGGGCGAGGAGCCACTCAAGGCCGGAGGCCAGCCCGCCGCAAGCCGCCAGGGCGACGCCGGAGAGACTGGTGTGGAGAAAATTGCGCCGGGAAAATTTCATGATGCGCACTCCTTCATGATGTCTGGGCGACGGTTACGGTCACGCAACTGATAGAGGCTGGCTCGTGTCGCGTCCCTTAAAAAATACGAGAGTATTTTTTAAGAAAAATTACTGGTTTTAGATCGTTGACAACAAATCACCCTATGCGCTTTTCGCGGACGCGGCGCTAGAACAACTGTGGAATGACGGGGATGATGGAAAATTTGAACGCCCACTCGTCGCTGGCGACACGGCGCGGCCGGATTACGGCGTAATCGGCCTCCAGGCTGAACTTGACCGGCAGCTTGCCGAACAGCACGGTCTTGGCCAGGCCCAGGCCCACGGGCAGGGTCACGGCGTCATCGGCGTTTTTTTGCCTCCAGTCGATGGTCGCCGTGGGGGACATGCCGACCTGCCAGGTCGGGGCAGGCGAGTACCAGATGAAGTAGTCGATCCTGGTGTGGTTCATTGCCTGGCGTGTCGGATCACCGGCCACGGACCACCAGTGCTCGGGGAACATGCCCACCACCCATTTGGCGTCCAGGTACAGGGCGGCCATGGCGCCGCCGAGCTGCCATTTGCCGTTGCCCAGGCGGGTGTCCGTGGCCGTGGGCAAGATGACGGAGGGGCCAATGCCCCACCGAAATCCCGGGCCTTTGGTGTTGGGGCTCACCAAGGCCTTGAAATTGATGTCTCCCAGCCCGGAGGCGAAGTCCACGGACGACTGGCCCTTGGCCACGGGCGAATTGTAGAGGGGGACCAGCGGTCGCGTGACGAGCCGCCAGTCACTGCTCAGATCGAATTTGAGCACGGGCTGGAAATTGTAATTGAACTCCGGCTGGTCATCCTGGAAGTTTTTGCTCTTTGGGGCTTGTTGCAGATTCAGGTTGAACTGGTTGGTGATCATCCACAGTTCACCGACAGGATCGCTCGATTCCTGGGTGATCTTTTGCAGGTAGACTTGCTCTTGTTCCGGGGTGGGCTGGCCGCAGGGAGCCGGAGAAACGCGAGAGAAGAAGATTAGCAATGTGCTGAAAACCATGAAGGCAAGGAAGACGAAAGCCAGCTCGGGTTGTTGTGTTTTGCGCATGATGGTGGCTTCAAAACCCTCGCAAGACGATCCTGGAACGAATTAGCGAACTATGCTCATTGTTCATTTGTCAATAAAACTGACTGGTATTATTCATCGTAATTACGGTTGCGTGTAAACGCTTTGTTTGTGGTAATTACGTGTCAGAATTGAAATGGTAAAAGATCACAACGGAGCGCTGTCGGAGCCGGTCGCGATGCGAGGTCGTTTGGGAGGTGCAGGACGGATTTTAGGTGTCCGTTTCGGTGAAAAGAGCTTACTTGGCGGCAAGTTCCGGCGCGCCCCAGGCCGGAGCCAGCCGGACCAGTTCCTCGCGCGGCAATTGCACCAAGACCGGATTCTTCGTGGCGTCGAGCCAGCTTAACATGGCAAGCATATTCGGTTCGGCCATGGCCGTGCAGCCTGCCGTGGGCGC
>JAEZBW010000175.1 GCA_023426765.1 Bacillota bacterium | reverse complement strand
CAATACCTGCGTATAGCCCTTCTCCTTGGCCTCTACCTGAGCTTTCAGGCTGGCAGCATAGTTTGCGGCGGCTTTCGCTTCGCCAAGACCGCCGATCACGGCACGCACATAATTGGATTCTACGAATATTTTTACCGGGTTGATGCCTTCCTTGTAATAGGCTCCGACCGGACCGGTGATAATCACAAAGCTGTAAGTATTTGAAGGACGAACACCCAGATGTGCATCGGTCGCAAAAATGAAGGGGCGAATGTACAGGGAGGTGCCTTCTTCTTCGGGGATCCAGTCTCTGTCGACATCGACCAGGGTTTTAATGGCTTCCACGCCGAAGGCTTCATCGATGGGGGGGATGCACATTCTGACGCAGGAGGAGTTCAAACGGCGGATGTTTTCGATGGGGCGGAATAAATTCACCTTTTTGTCGGTGGTTTTGTATGCTTTCAGTCCCTCAAAAATACTCTGACCATAATGGAGCGTCATGTTCGACGGAGCAATCGGGATGTTCTGGTAGGGTATGATCCGTGCGTCATGCCATCCTTTTTCGGTTGAATAGTCGCAAATAAACATGTGATCGGAGAAAGTGTTTCCAAACACCAGCGTATCACTGGCCGGCTTTGTCTTAGGATTTTTTGTCCTTTCAATGGTGATTTTCATTCATGTCACACTCCTTTATCTCAACTCATAACCTCGTTCAAAATGGAGAACCCTATAGAATTATTAAGGTATTTTATCATAACAGGCGAATACTGTAAACAAATTCTTGCATGGAGTTTTGAAGTTTGGTATGATAACCGAAAGGAGACAAAGGTTATTATGGGCAAGGGTCTGCAACCGGATTTATTCGTAAAATCGATATTCACCATGGACGTTGATTGGCTGCTGGAACGAGGAATCAAAGGGGTTCTTCTGGATATAGATAATACGCTGATCACCCACAAGCAAAAAATTCCCGATGAAAAAGTTGTTGAGCTGATCGCATTCTTCAAGAAAAATGGCATACAGACTGCCATTGTGTCAAACGCGACAAAGCGAAGAGTGGATGTTTTTAACGAGAAGCTTGGGCTATATGCCCGTTACCGTGCATTCAAGCCCTCCAATAAGGGCTTTTTGAAGGCCATGACGAAATTGAAGCTTATCCCGCAGGAAACGGCTGTCATCGGGGATCAGCTGTTTACCGATATCCGCGGCGGGAACAGGCTGGGGTTGACCACAATCCTGGTCGAACCGCTGGACGTGAATGAACCCATCACCGTACGTTGTAAACGCATCCTCGAAAAACTATTCGTAAAGCAAAAGCCGATTTAACTCTGGAACTTGTTTATTTCCTGACCATCAGGAAAATTTCTTCAAAAGATAAACCGGAGGGAGTGCTATGACACAGTTGAGTATCGATGGAAGGACAGCAATGTATGCATCCATAGGTCAGAACATCGGCTTTTCACCCATCGCAGGCATTTTTAATGCAATCAGCGGATATATTGGCTATAATGCAATCATGATGCCGTATGAAACCGTAAAAAGTGAATTTTACATGACGATAGACGCACTGCGGCTGTTAAAGTGTAAGGGTGTATTTATCGACACACCATACCGCTGCGATCTGGAAAAACTGCTTGTTTCCCTTACCGATGAAGCCAGTGTCTGTGAAGCGGTAAATCTTATCCGGTTCCATAACGATGGTTTACATGGGCATAATACCGAAATAACAGCCTTTACGAAAGCGTTTCCGTTAATCACCGGTGAAAAGCTGGCCGGGAAAAAGATCTTCCTCATAGGTGCCGGAGGCGCTGCCAAAGCTATCGCCATTGCCTGCGCGCAGCAGCACTGCGAAGCACTGACCATCGCCAACCGCAATCCCGAAAAAGCCAACAGGCTGTGCAGTCTGGTCAACAGTCAGTATGAGAACATTGCCCGGGTTGCAGACTTTCATGATCCGGGAACGATTCACAGCTTTTATAATGCCGATATCATCATCCACGCCACCACCAGCGGGATGTTTCCGAACCTTTACACCCATCCGATCCCCGAAGATTACCAGTTTATGTCGCATCATCTGGTGTTGGATATGGTATATAACCCTCCGCAGACAAAGCTGCTGCAGATGGCGGAAGAAAAGGGCTGCAGGTGTTACAACGGCCGGGACATGATTTTTCATTCCTGCCTGGAGGCTTTTCAGTGGTGGACCGATGTCCGGATCGATGCTGAAAGTGAAAAGAAACTGTTTCACATTTGGAAAGAGATGTTATATAATGTTTAAGGACAGGCTGAATGGCTGTATTGGGAGGTTAACGGGATGATCATCAAAAACTTCATGGAAGAGATTGTATTCCACAGCATGGATGATGTTTTAAAGGACATCAACATGTGCAAATGCGAAATCTGCAGGATGGATATTGCGGCGAAGGCATTGAATGATTTGCCGCCCCAGTATGTTGTCACCGTCAAGGGTGAGGTATATTCCAAAATCAACAACCTGAAAACACAGTTTGAAGTGGATGTAATATCCGCCATTACCAAGGCAGCCGTTCTGGTCAAGCGTTATCCCCGGCATGATAAGAAACCGGATTAACAGCCTGCGAACCTGCTGCTGATGTTGTTTTAGGAAGGCCTCGGATGCGATTGAAATCGTTAAGAGGTCTTTTTCTGTTGGAGCAAATCAGGGAAAAATCATGTCTTTTCAGGCCTATTGACATATCAACCGAAAATATGCCATTCTCAGGGAGCCATGCGGCAATCAGCATGCTATTCCGATAAATCAGACGCCATTGGAACATTTAAACAGTTTCCTCCGTCAAAACCAATAAATACAGAAAAGGAGGAAAATATCATGAATAAGAGAATTCATAGCTTACTGGTCGCATTCATTTGCATCGGTCTTGTTTTTACAACCGCCTGTTCGTTATTCCCGGCGGCAAAAAGTCCTGATACCAGTCCATCCATCACTGAAAGCAATGTGCAGTATTCCACCCAGGAGTCCGGTTCCGGCACGATGGCTCAAAGCTCCGGCACGAATTCCAATCGAACCTCCAATAGTTACGTCACGTCTGAACAAAAGAGTTCAAAAGGTATTATTGCACCCGCCATGGTCAGCAAAAGTGCAAGCGATACAGGCGGAATGGTCCTGTCCGATAGTTTTGCCATGCAACCGATGTATCCGGAAAATTACAACACTGAAGAATATGAATCCGACCCCGAAAACCGCATGATGAAAACAGCCATGTCACCGCTGTCCACCTTTTCCATTGACGTGGACACCGCCTCCTACAGCAATGTCAGGCGCTATCTGAACAGCGGAATGAAGCCTCCGGTGGATGCTGTCAGAACAGAAGAATTGATCAACTATTTCTCCTATGATTTGCCTGACCCTACACAGGATGTTCCTTTTTCAGTATCGACGGAAATCTCCCAATGCCCGTGGAATACCGACAACAGCCTGGTAATGATCGCACTGCAGGGCAAGCATGTGGAGCAAAAGGATTTGCCGCTATCAAATCTTGTGTTTCTTTTGGATGTGTCAGGTTCAATGGATTCGCCCGATAAGCTGCCGCTGCTGAAGGAATCCTTTCAGCTGCTAACCGAGCAATTGGGCGAAAACGACAAGGTTTCCATCGTGGTTTATGCAGGTGCTTCCGGCGTAGTTCTGGAAGGCGCGCGCGGCGATGAAAAGGAGAAAATTCTGGAAGCCCTGGACAGGCTGGAGGCTGGAGGTTCTACCGCCGGCAGCGATGGGATAGAATGCGCTTATGAAATTGCAAAGAAATATTTTATCCGGGGTGGCAACAACCGTGTCATCCTGGCAACCGACGGAGACTTTAATGTTGGCATCAGTAGTGAGGGAGAACTGACCAGGCTGATCGAGAAAAAGAGAAAGGAAGGAATCTCTCTCAGTGTTCTCGGTTTTGGCACAGGAAACATCAAAGATAATAAGATGGAATCACTGGCGGACAACGGAAACGGAAATTATGCCTATATCGACAGTCTGATGGAAGCCAAAAAGGTTCTGGTCAATGAAATGGGCGGCACGTTGCTGACCATTGCAAAGGATGTGAAAATACAGGTTGAATTCAACCCGATGAAGGTGAAGGAATACCGCCTGGTGGGGTATGAGAACCGCATGCTGCGCAATGAGGATTTTGATGATGACGAAAAAGATGCCGGTGAAATCGGCGCAGGGCACAACGTGATTGCATTCTATGAAATTGTCCCGTATCAAACCGGTGAAAAAGCCGAACAAACCGATCTGAAATATCAGTCCACCGATATCCGCCAGGAATGGGAAAATGAATGGATGGAAGTACGGCTTCGTTATAAGGATCCTGATGGCGATACCAGCAAAAAAATCGTACATGCCATCACGCAGCAGGAATACCATGAGAATCCGTCCGAAACCTTCCGGTTTGCTTCAGCGGTGGCCGAATTCGGTTTAGTGTTAAGCGAATCCGAATACAAGGGAACGGCTTCAATTGGAAGTGTAAAGGAAAAAGCATTCAAGGCGCTGGGAGAGGACTCCGAGGGTTACAGGAAAAGCTTCCTTGAGCTTGTGGAAACGGCTGCAAGATTTGCAGATTAAAGCATATTTAAAGAAGATAGTTGATTAAACAGCCATAAACCTCCAAAACACTCCTTATACAGCATTTGATTCATTTCATCTGCTGTATTTTTTTGTCTTTCAGCAGGCTATTTCAATACCCGTCTTATTGTGTTTCGCTCAAGTTTCATTTTATCAGTTGTAGAAAGCATCCTGCGACAGGTTATCGAATCAGCCAGGCTTTCGGACCGCGCACCAGTGTTTTGACACCTGAAGCAGCTTCCTGATACAGCATCAGGAAATCCTGCAATTCTTCCGGCGATACCCGGTACCCACCATACCTGGCTTTATTATAGGCTTCGGCCAGTGCCCTAATATCGATTCCCTTTTCACGGAAAACACGGGAGGCATATCCGGAAGGCGTTTCCGACTTTTTCATCTCGATCCTGACGTTTTTCAGCAGGGCCATCAGGCGAATAAAGATTCGCTTTAAAGCCTGGTTTCCATCAGCCTTCATCGTTCTTTTCAGCCATGTCCGGTAACGAAGCCTCGTATACAGCCATAACAGGTAAAAGCCACCCAGCAGAATGAAGGGAATGAAGATCAGCTTTACCGGCGTGGGTAGGGTTTGGAACAAACGGGTGATGGACTGTGTGATGACACGGATTTGCTGTGCGGTGCGGTTGATAAACGGCAGAAATGCATTGCCGTTATCCGCACTAACCGTGGGTTCAAAGACCATCCAACCGATTCCGGCAATATATATTTCAGGGAATGCATGGGCATCATTGACCCTGACCAAATATTGACCTGCTTGCTCATTCCATTCATCACAGATGTAGCCCTCGGTAAACCGTGCCGGCAAACCGCAGGCCCTTGCCAGAATCACCATGGCGGAAGCAAAATGCACGCAAAAGCCCCGTTTGCTATCAAACAGGAAGTACTCATTGATATCTTTCCCGTAAGGAAGCCTGGGAGGAGTCAGGTCGTACCGGAAGCCGGAGGTGTGGAAATAGTTTTCCAAAGCGATTGCCTTGTTGTAATCAGTGGTCATGCCCGAGGTAATCGAAGCAGCCAGTTGAACAACTTTATCGGGCAGATCGACAGGAAGGGAAGTGAAATGATCCCCGGCGATCTTAAACTCCTGATCGGCTTCGAAGAAAACCGCCATCAGTTCAGATTCCGTTAAACTGCTTGCTTTCAGAGCATCTTCATATTTTTCATACAACACCTGCCGGCTTTTGCTGAAAGCGCGGTAAACGTCGGCATTCATCTGCCGTATCACCGCCATTTCCTTTGAAACAGGAAGTACATTCTGTGAGAGATATTTCAGGCGGTATTTTTCAAAAACACCCGGCATGCCCATGATGGAAGGATAACAATAATTCAGTTCATTTATCTGCGCTTCCATTCCTGTTTCAGTTACAAGGCCGTAAATTCCCGGTGTTGTTAAGAAAAAACGGGTCTGCACCCTGTTCATCCGGATAACAGCTTCAGAATGCTCCTGTGGAAGGGAAGGATGCTTTTGAATATCTTCAGGAGTGTTGAACCCCAGTTTCACTAAATCTGCCTTTTCCATAACGCTGAGCATCTCTGTAAGTGCGGTCACCTTCAGGTGTCTTCTATACAGTTGATCAACCGGATAACCTTCCTTTAGCTCATCAGCATTGGTAATCCATTGGTTTTTTATATAGGTGTCCCTGCTTTGCTCACGTAAATAAAGCGGCTCATCAGCATCAACAAGGAAGAGTACTCTGTCACTGGTCGGAAAACCGGCCTTATCCAGTTCCATGCGATCGGAGGCTGCCTGTACATAATAGGACTCGAACCCAGTACCTTCATCACTGTTCCCTGCATTGATCAGGGGGCGTATGGCCTGGAACACCACCGAATCAAACTCGGCCAGCTTTGGTGAAACCGGGAGTTTGGGCAGCAGCAGGGACAACCCGAGTACGAAGATTACAAAGCAGGCTACTGCAGCCAGATACCAGCGTTTGGAATAGCTTTCAGATTGGTTCATGGTCAGGAACCTGTTTTTACCGATGTAAAGGCAGAAAAACAGAAAAACAAAAAAAATGAAGGGGAGTGTCATTCCCTTATTTGATTTGGCGGTATGCAGAATAAGCGGAATACAGCCTGTCATGAACAAAATTCCAATCCTGTCGCGAATACACGAGAAGTAGAACACAATGGCCGAAAACATATAACTGACCAAGAAGGCAGTGGCCGTTTGGTAAGGTGCAATCGAACGGCTGCCTGGTTCAAGTGTTGCCAGCCACACCAGGTACCGTGTGGTGTAATTTTCTCTCGCGGACAGGATGACGGCGATGATTGCCGCAAAATAAAGCAGCGTACCCACTACAAATAGAAAAAGCCGCCAATTGCTTTTCCCTGCCTGGGTCATCCCGGTGAAAACAAGGCTGTGAAGGACGAAAACCAAAAACAGATCCAGTGGTGAAAGTTCACCGCTGAATGACTCCAAAACCCACCAGGTGATGGAGATGGAGAACAGAAGGGGAATGATTCTGTTCCTGAAGTCCTTCAATAAAGTCTTCATAAATTCCTTTCTGATAGAATTTTGCCAGGGAACCTGGGCCCCGCCCGCGGTAAATAGGGAACCTGGGCTCCGCCCATGGTAAACGGGAATCAAATAATTGCGCCGGAGAGGTTTTCACCGATGTCCAGCACGCAAAGCAGTTCCTCTGCCAATGGAGCAATATTTTCCTCACCGAAAATTTCATCGGGATGCATATCTTTAATTTGAATGATTCTAAGGGTCATGCCCTTCAGGTCATTGCTCTGCAGCAATTTTTGCAGTTGGTGATCATAACCGGCGGTGAACAGGATGGCCTCGCTGCCTTTAAAGTTTCTGTTCATTTTCTGCTGCTGCGCCATAGAAAATAGCGGAAGCCGATTGCCGCCGTTACTTTCAATGGCGTCCAGGAACCGGTATTGTGCCAGATTTCGCTGCAGTTCGATCAAATCCTTCTTTTGCGAAATGCTTTTTACCTGCCACTGTCCCTGATCATACAGCCATATATCCGCATTACGGCCAAGTCGAATGACCATATTGACGACCGACAGCAGTGTCTCCAGAAGTTTGTCTTCAGTGATCCTGAGTTTATTATCCATGTCTTCAGGAATCAATGTTCTTTTCCTTTTCACTTTTTCATTCGATCCCGACAGCAGGAAGGGATCCAGGATAAAGCACAGCTTTGATGCTCCGCTGCCTTCGCTTTTTCGCACCATCAGCCGGTCTGTCTTGGCCGAAAGCTTCCAGTGCACCTTGTGCAGCGGATCACCGGCCTGATATTCCCGGAATTCATGACCAGGCTCACCCGTATGGAATGAAATGCCCGAAGCCATACTTTCAGTCTCATTCATCCTGTTAGCTCTTCCGTCTGAGCCATGCAGGATTTTGCTGTTTGGTTTCATATCTGAAATATTTGGCAAAACCGTGAACCTGCCCGTATATTGATGCACTTCCAGATTCTTCAGAAGAGAAAAGGAGAAAAGCCCGAGATAATCCTTCAGAAAAAGCCTTCTCAAGCCCAGATGGACGACTCCTCGGTGCCGTGCAAAGTACCTTACCGTAATACTTTTCGTTTCGTGCGGTGATAACGACAGAGAATCTTCCGGAAAATCCCGCTGAATCAGCTGCACTGTATCCATAAAGCCGATTCTGAGAAACGGAATCGGAAGAAAGGACTTGTTTTTCAAGTGGAGAATGATTTTAATCACACCACCCTTTTCAACCTCAGCGGAAGGTATTTCAAGGGTGACATCAATGTACTTGCGCAGGGGTAAGGTCAGAAGCAAGGATACGGGTATACACAACACAAACATATAAACCAGCAGCATGCTGGTCTGTGCTCCGACATAATAGGTATAAAGCGCTGAAAAAAACAGCATCGTCAGAAAAATCAGGGGTCCCTTCATTGTGGAAAGCCTCTCCGGGAATATTATTAAACACTGATGAAACAGCATGCTTTGGCATGAAGTACATTAAAAAGGCGGAACGTGGGTATATTGTTGGATTAAGGGCACAGTTTCCCATGCTTTTCTTCGTAATCCACTAAATAACAGGCACCTGAACCCTGGATATGGCCTGTGCTACAATCTCTTCCGCAGACATTCCCTGCATGCGGGCGTCCGAGTTCAACAAAAGCCTGTGCGGTAAAATCAGCGCAGACATTTCCTGTATGTCGTCGGGCAGGATATAGTCTCTGCCGCGAATAAATGCCCAGGCTTTTGAAGCGCGGTAAAGATTCAGGCTGCCCCGTGGGCTGGCGCCGAGAACAACATACTCGCTTTTGCGCGTTTGCTCTATGATATCTACAATATAGCCCTTCAGCACTTCCTCCACGTGAACACTTTTTACCAATTCCTGAAATTTTAGGATATCGGACAGTGTTGACACCGGCTCCAATGTCTTCAGGGGATTATTGCTGCCATAACGCTCGAGAATTTCGCTTTCCTGGCTTTTATCGGGGTAACCGATGGTCAGCTTCAGAAAAAACCTGTCCAGCTGGGCTTCGGGCAGCGGGTAGGTTCCAAAGCTTTCAATGGGATTCTGGGTTGCCAGAACCATGAAGGGACGGGGCAGCGGATAGGTTTTCCCGTCTACGGTAACCTGGAATTCTTCCATGATTTCCAGAAGGCTGGACTGGGTTTTGGGAGAAGTTCTGTTCACCTCGTCGGCAAGCAGGAAATTACAGACTGCTGCACCCTCGCGGTATTCAAATTCCCTTGTGGCCGGATTAAACATCGAAAAGCCCATGATATCAGACGGCATGACATCGGGGGTAAACTGAACCCTGTGAAACACGCCATTCACCGATCGGGCCAAAGCTGCCACCATCTGCGTTTTTCCAACACCGGGTACATCTTCAATCAGGACGTGCCCCTCACAAAGCAGGGCGGTGATAAGATATTCCAGGGCGGTTCTTTTTCCGAAAATAATTTTTTCCATGTTGCCGATCAGCTGAGAAACAAGCATATTCATTGTTCTTTCTCCTTGCCATGGAAAAGCTGTTCACGTTTCCATGGTATGAATTATACTATAATTTCCAAAATCGAACAATCATTATGATCCAATGTTACTTCGGGTAGACATAAAATTGTAACCATTTATACCACAGTTGAGTTAGTGGGTAATTTGAGTCAAATAGAACCGTCCCAATGACTCAACAGTGACTCGTAATGTCCCGAAAGTGGCGGCTTATCCAGCTTTCAAGGAACCACGCCGACGAATGGTGCATATACTGTCAATGTATCCTGAAAGGGAGGGAACACCTTGGTACCTGCCGTTAAAATTGAAAACATTTCGAAATGTTATCATACCCCGGACGGGGAAATCTGTGCTCTCAGGAACATTACGCTTGAAGCCTGTGAAGGTGAATTTATCGGGATTGTAGGACCCAGCGGCTGTGGGAAATCAACCCT
Organism: Bacillota bacterium; assembly: GCA_023426765.1. Classification (GTDB taxonomy): domain Bacteria; phylum Bacillota; class Clostridia; order DSM-8532; family DSM-8532; genus JAAYJG01. The sequence continues at coordinate 443 of JAEZBW010000175.1, read as the reverse complement.
TCTGTCCATTATTGCAGGCCTGCTGAAGCCCTCCGGTGGAAGCATCTCCATTTTTGGCGAACCGCTTCGGGGTGTGAATCCCAAAATCGGATACATGCTGCAAAGGGACAGCCTTTTTGAATGGCGTTCGATTTATAAAAACACCCTGCTGGGGCTTGAAATACAAAATCAGTTAACCCCGGACAGGATACGGGATGTAGACAACCTGCTGACAAAATATGGGCTATCCTCCTTCAGGGATCACAAGCCTTCCCAGCTGTCGGGTGGAATGCGGCAGAGAGCGGCGTTAATCCGCACATTGGCTGTGAACCCGGATATTTTGCTGCTGGACGAAGCTTTTTCGGCGTTGGATTATCAAACCAGACTGGCTGTGAATGACGACATTTATCAGATCATCAAATCCGAAGGTAAGACGGCTGTTATGGTCACTCATGATATTGCGG
>JAEZBW010000070.1 GCA_023426765.1 Bacillota bacterium | reverse complement strand
ACCCGCAGCAGTCCGTCACGCCGGAAAGTGCCGTCGCGCTGGTCACCATCGTCGTCGGCGACAAGTACGAGACGACGTTCCGCAACGCCAGCCTGTCGACCTTCGCCCGCTACGCTGCCCGGCACGGCTACGACCTGATCGTCGTCCAGTGCCCGATGGACGACAGCCCGCTGGCCCGCTCGCGTTCGATCGCCTGGCAGAAGTGCCTGATCTTGAACCAGCCCTGGTCGGTTCGCTACCGGCGGATCGTCTGGATCGACGCCGACATCGTCGTCAACCCCGACGCGCCGCCGATCGCCGACGCCTGCAGCGAGACCATGATCGGCGCCTGCATCAGCGAGGACCAGTACTCGCCGTCCGAGATCCACTGCATCACCGAGGTGGAGGCCGGCCGGGCCTTCACCGAGGCGGAGGCGGTCGCCCACCGCCAAATCAGCCACCGGCTGATCTACCTGCAGGACGGGCACAAGGTCACCTTCGAGCACGTGGTGCAGACCGGCGTCGTCGTCCTCAACCCGCACCTGCACAACCACATCCTGATGGCCGCCTACCAGCACGACAGCCAGCACCGCTGGTACGAGCAGGTCGCCCTGTCGCTCGGCATCCTGCAGAGCGGCCTGCTGCAGCGGATCTCGCCACGCTTCAACTGGCTGCTCGGCCACACCATCAACAAGTATTTTCCGCCGGACCAGGGGCTGCCGCGCGACCTGTTCAACCTGCTGGTGCGGGGCGAGCTGCGAGCCGCCCACTTCCTCCACTTCTGCCACGACGGGGCGTGGCACGCCTTCTTCAGCCAGCCGCCGGAATACATCCGCGAACTGGCCGGCTGAGGACGGCGCGGCAACGCGCCGCCCTGGATCGTCGCGACCCGGCTGTAGTATGAAGCAGCAGCCGCGGTCCCGCGGCTGCCCGCCCGCTTCTTCCGGCCGTTCAGGACAAGCCGCCGTGCCATCCCCCTTCACCGCCGACAAGGCCAACGCCGACAAGGCGTGTCTCGTGGTCTGCGCCGACCGGCAGATCTTCGACCTGCTGGCCGGGCTCCTGCTGTCGCTGCGCCGCCTGGACCGCCGCCGCTACCACGTGGCGCTCATCGACGTCGGGCTGACCCCGGCGCAGCGGGAGCACGTCGCCGCGCTGTGCGACACCGTGGTTCCGGTGGACTCCCGCCTGCTCTCCCCGCTCGACCCGCGGATTGCCGCCGGCATCGCCGGCGCCAGCCCGTTCTGGCGCGCGCAGGCTTGCCGGCCATACCTGCGCGAGTACTTCCCGGGCTTCCGCCACTACGTCCACATCGACGCCGACATGTGGGTGCAGCGCACCGACTTTCTCGACGCCGCGTTCGAGCTGATGGACGCCGGGCAGGTCGTCATCGTGCCGGAGGTCGACAGCACCTACGCCCACGTCAGCACGCTGTCGGACAACCAGCACTACTTCCATGTCAAGCGCGAGGTGACGCGCCAGATCTTCGGCGAGACCATCGCCGCGCAGTCGGGCACCGTCCACCATTTCAACACCGGGTTCTTCGGCATGCGGCACGACCTGCCGCACTGGGACCTGTTCAAGCGCTACCTCGTCGAGGCGTACAAGCCCGGCTACCATCACCTGACCGAGCAGATCACCTTCGGGCTCGTGCTGCTCAACCTCGGGGCCGTGACCTGCCTGCCGGCGGTCTGCAACTGGATGTGCAACCTGGCACCGCCGGTGCGCAACGCCGACGGGGAATGGTGCTCGCCGGTCTTTCCGCACGAGCCGATCCGCCTGCTGCACCTCACCGGCACCAACAAGCTGGAACGCTACCGGCCGCTCGGCCTGCTGTACGATGAGGGGCGCTACCTCGACGCCCTGCCCGCGGGAGCGGCCGCGCCGTGACCACGCCAGCGGAGCGCGTCGGCGCGGAAACAAACACCGGCCTGCCGCCCGAGCGGGTCACGCCCCTCCGTCCCTACGAGTTCATCTCCGTCCACCGGCTGTGCGCACCGGTGGACAGCCCCGCCGCCCTGGATTTCACGGGCAACCGCGTCTACACCGCGCTGAAGGGGCAGACGATCGTCCACCGGCCGCCGCTGCACGCCTTCGACGACGACGACCTGACGGCGCCCGGCCAGGTGTCGGCAGAGCCCATCGACCTGCGTGCCCACAGCGTCCGCTCGGAGGACACCTTCCTGGCCACGCTGCGCGGCGCCGTGATCGAGAAGTTCGCCAGCCGGCCGCAGCCCAGCAACACCTTCACCGTCTTCGTGGACGAGGGCGTGGCGCTGGCCGAGGCCTTTCACAACCGCACCTGCAGCGACAACATCGCCACGCTGCTGGGCGAGACGCTGTCCGCCGGCGACGGCGGGGGGCGCGTCAAGGTGCACGAGCCCGGCGAGCCGGGACGCGTGGTCGAGGAGCCCTGCGTCCTCATGGCCAGCCGCTTCGTCCACCACAACTACTACCACTGGACCTTCGAGGGGCTGACGCGGCTGTGGGCGCTGAGCGCGCTGCCCGGCGGCGACCGGCTGCCGCTGGTCTTCCCCTCGACCCAGCTGCGGCCGTTCCACACCGACACGCTGCGGGCGATGGGGCTGCGCAACCCGATCTACCCATTGAACCACCGGCTGACCCGCTTCGAGCGCCTCTACGTTCCCTCCTTCCTCGACGGGGCCACGGTGACGCCGCGCCAGGTGGCGTGGCTGCGTGACACGCTGTTCCGCACCTTCCCGCAGGCCCGCCAGGGCGGACCGCGCCGCATCTACGTCTCGCGGCGCGACGCCAACGCGCGCCGCGTGCTCAACGAGGACGCCGTGCTGGCGGTGCTGCAGCGCCATGGCTTCGAACTGGTGGTGCCGGGGGCCCTGTCGGTGGCCGAACAGATCCGCGCCTTCGCCGGCGCCGAGGTGGTGGTGGCCCCGCATGGCGCCGGCAACTCCAACATCGCCTTCTGCCCGCCCGGCGCCGTCTTCCTGGAACTGCTGCCGGCCAGCAACGCCTGCGCGCTCTATTGGATGCTGGCCAATGTGGCCGAGCTGCGCTACGGGCGCATGGTCTGCCCGGAGGACCGGCCGGGGCTGTCGATGATCGTCGACACGGCACGGCTGGAATCCCTGCTCTCGGCGGCGCTGGCCGGGGCGGAGGCGTGAACGGCGGGGCCGCGGTCGGCGCCTGGCTGCGCGAGGCGGTGGCGCTGCACCGGCAGGGCCGCGTCGCCGAGGCGGAGAGGCTCTACGCCCAGATCCTCGCCGCCGACCCCGACAATCCCGACGCGCTGCATCTGGGGGGCGTTGCTGCCCGGCAGTCCGGCCGTGCGCTGCAGGCGGTGCTCTCCATCGCCCGCGCGGCGGGCCGTGACCCGACGCTGCCCGGCCTGCACGCCAACCTCGACCGGGCGGTCGACTCCCTCGGCCCGGCCGAGGCGGTGGTGCGGGAACTGCAACGCCGCCTCGCCGCCGACCCGG
>JAEZBW010000034.1 GCA_023426765.1 Bacillota bacterium | reverse complement strand
CAGAAAAACCGTCCCCTGTGTCCTCATGAGCAAAAAAAGCCTGCGCTCCTTTTGGAGTACAGGCTGATTTCTTATTTTCCGGGTCGACGATTGAAGATTTTTTTCGGATGATCGGAGAAAATCGTACATACGCTCCTGCGTGTACATATTATTTGATTAACATCTTACCGCCCATATACATCCGCAGCGGTTCGGGAATATTCACCGATCCGTCTTCGTTCAGGTTGTTCTCAAGGAATGCGATCAACATACGGGGCGGCGCTACTACGGTATTGTTCAGCGTATGGGCGAAGAAATTCCCGGTTTCCCTGTTCCGGATGCGAATCCCCAGGCGGCGGGCCTGCGCATCTCCAAGATTGGAGCAGCTGCCCACCTCGAAATATTTTTTCTGGCGTGGAGACCAGGCTTCAACGTCAATGCTCTTAACCTTCAGATCGGCCAAATCGCCGGAACAGCACTCCAGCGTGCGGACGGGGATATCCAGTGAGCGGAAGAAATCCACCGTATTCTGATAAAGCTTTTTAAACCAGTCCGGGCTTTCTTCGGGTTTGCAGACAACGATCATTTCCTGCTTCTCAAACTGATGAATGCGATACACGCCGCGTTCCTCAATGCCATGAGCGCCTACTTCCTTCCGGAAACAGGGAGAATAGCTGGTCAGTGCCTGCGGCAGCTGTTCCTCGTCCATAATCGTATCAATAAACTTGCCGATCATGGAGTGTTCACTGGTGCCTATCAGATAGAGGTCTTCCCCTTCGATCTTGTACATCATATTTTCCATTTCGGTAAAGCTCATCACGCCGGTGACAACTTCGCTGCGGATCATGAATGGCGGGATATAGTAGGTGAAGCCCCTGTCGATCATAAAATCCCGCGCGTAAGACAAAATAGCCGAATGCAGCCGGGCGATGTCGCCGCACAGATAGTAGAAACCATTGCCGCTGGTCTTTCTGGCGCTGTCCAGGTCGATGCCGTGCAGCTTTTCCATAATATCCACATGATATGGGATTTCGAAAGCCGGAACAACCGGTTCACCATATCGCGCTACTTCAACATTTTCACTGTCATCCTTGCCGACAGGAACCGAACTGTCGATGATGTTCGGAATTACCAGCATCCGTTCACGGATTTCCGCAGACAGCGTTTCTTCCAGCTTTTCAAGCTCGACAAGCTCTTCCGCCATCCCCTTGACCAGTGCCTTGTTTTTTTCGGCTTCATCCCGCATACCCTTTGCCATCAGATTGCCGATTTCCTTGCTGAGCGAGTTGCGCTGGCTTCTGATTTCATCACAGCGGGTCTTGGCCTCTCTGAAAAGTCTGTCCTTTTCAATCACTTCATCCACTAAAACCAGCTTGTGATCCTGAAATTTCTTCCGGATATTTTCCTTCACCAATTCCGGATTGGCCCTTACAAATTTGATATCAAGCATGCTTTTCCCTCCTGTGAAACGTCGTTTCAATCAAAAACAAAAAAACCCTCCAACCCATAACAAACCTATGGGACGGAAGGAATCCGCGTTGCCACCCAAATTGCCGGCTAACCAGCCGGCCGCTCGAAAGTACGCTAAAGGGTACAAACCTTCAATTCATCATTGACAGCTCCAAAAGCGGAAAGATCCGGATACCCGCCGGTTCGCACCACCCACCGGTTCTCTGCAGGGATTCAGGGATCATAACTTTTTTCATCGCCATTCCAACTGTGTTTCATACAGCCGAAGCATCATTCAATGTGCTTATCATATTCAAATAAGTGAATTTTGTCAATCTTAAAATCAAAAAATATCTGAGGTAATGCCTCCTAAGAAAGGGGTTGCTGCCATGCCTCCATTCGACCATCCTAAGTTCTATCAGGACATAACCCCTTGCATTTCTGAGAAAACAGGGTATAATAATGATGCAAATGCAAATTATTTGCATTTAAAAAAATAGATGTAAATGCAAGCTGTTGGGATATTCCCCAGGCTGCTGCAGATTCTTTGGAGGAACATAATGGCTGGACGCAGGCCTTTCCGGATGATTGCACCGCTCCTTTTCATCACTCTGCTTTGTGGGTGCACGGCCAACCGTACGTCACCTGCCGGCGACGATAATAAGGTTACCGTTTATACAAGCTTTTACACCATGTATGATTTCACTTTAAAAATTGCCGGAGACAAGGTAAATATCATGAATATGGTTCCATCGGGAATGGAGCCCCATGACTGGGAACCAAGCCCGAAGGATATTGCCGGCCTCTCGGGGGCGGATCTGTTTATCTATAACGGTGCCGGGATGGAGGGATGGGCCGGTAAGGTGCTCGATTCCATCAAGGGATCGAAGCTGATTGCCATAGAAACCTCAAAAAATGTTCAGGTGGAAAATCCGGAACAACACGAATCGGATCACAGGTACGACCAGAATCAAGACCAGGACGGACATACAGACCGGGAGTCTGATCCTCATGTCTGGCTGAACCCGATGAATGCCCGGCTCCAAATGGAAGCCATCCGGGATGGCCTTATACGGGTGGATCCCCGGAACAGCGGGTTTTATCAGGAACGCTTCGAAGAGTATTCCAGGAAGCTTGACACATTGGATGAAGCCTTTCGTTCGGCTGTGGCCGGTTTTTCCAAAAAGGAGATTGTTGTTTCCCATGAAGCCTTCGGGTATCTGTGTCATGCATACGGGCTTGAGCAATTGGCCATTGAAGGGGTTTCAAGCGAGTCCGAGCCCACACCGGCAAGAATGGCTGAAATAATTGATTTTGTCAGGGAACATCAGGTAAGGGTGATCTTCTTTGAAGAGCTGGCAAGCCCAAAGGTGGCGGAAGCGATTGCCAGGGAAACCGGCGTCCGGACGGCACTGTTAAATCCGCTCGAAGGCCTGACGGAGGAGAACCTGAAAGCTGGAAAGGATTACTTTTCGGTGATGGAAGAAAATCTTGAAGCCCTGAAACAGGCATTGCAATAGAAACAGGATGCAGCTCCAGTTCGCTGGGCTGCAGCATACAAAGGTCACGGCTGTAACAGGCCGCAAGAGGTTAAACGTATGGAACATATTCTGGAAGTGAAGGATCTGTCTTTTGCCTACCAGGGGAAACCAATCCTCAGGGATGTGGGTTTTACCGTGGACAAAGGTGATTTTCTGGGGATTATCGGTCCGAACGGATCGGGAAAAAGTACCCTGGTAAGGCTGATGCTGAAGCTGCTAAGCCCCGAGAAGGGCGAAATCAGGCTGTTTGGAACCGACATTCAAAGGTTTGACGGATGGTCCAGGGTCGGCTATGTGTCACAGAAGGCAAACAGCTTTAATGGTGATTTTCCGGCTACCGTCAATGAAATCGTCGGAGCGAACCTTACTGCACGGACGGGAGTTTTCGGAAGGAAACCGAAGGATTATCACGAAAGGGTTCATCATGCACTGAAAAAGGTGGGCATGCAGGAATACGGCAGCCAGCTGATTGGCAGGTTATCGGGAGGTCAGCAGCAAAGGGTGTTCATTGCCAGAGTGCTGGTGAGCGATCCGGAGATCATGTTCCTCGATGAACCCACCGTGGGAATTGACCTTAAATCTGAAGAGGTACTTTACTGCCTGCTGGCCAGGCTAAATGAAGAGATGGGAATCACCATCGTGATGGTGACCCATGACATCGGTGCGATTACCGTTCATGCAAACAAGCTGGTATGCCTGGGTGAGGACGGTCTGGCAATTCATAATATCCATGAACCGATGACCGAAGAGAAGCTTTCAGAGCTGTATGGTTACGGCGTTCATATGCACGGCCACAACTGCCTGAACTGCGATCACAGGAAAAGAACGGAGGGCGGATCATGCTAGAGATATTCCGTTATGACTTTATGATCAATGCTTTTATCGTGGGTATTCTGATTGCCGTGATCATTCCCTGTATCGGGGTTGTTGTGGTGCTGAAAAGATTGTCCACTATTGGGGATGCTTTATCCCACAACTCTCTTGCAGGGGTTGCGGCAGGCTTAGCCCTTGGTGTGAATCCGATTTTCGGTGCGGTCATCTTCGCAGTGATTGCAGCACTGGGTATTGAACGCATTCGTAAATCCATTCCGAAATACGGTGAAATCTCCACATCGGTGATCATGTCGGTGGGAATTGGGCTCGCAGCGATTTTCTCAGGCTTTGTCAAAAGTGCCAACTTCAACAGCTTTCTATTCGGAAGCCTTGTAGCCATCAATCCATTTGAACTGTATCTTGTCATTGGCTTAAGTATTGTGGTTCTGGCCTTGTTTATTCTTTTATTCCGGGCTTTGTTCTACATGACCTTCGACGAGGAATCCGCGAAGCTTGCAGGCATACCGGTAACCCTTGTGGGAACGGTATTCACCATTCTCACTGCAGTTGCCATTTCAATTTCAGCCAGGGTGGTCGGCGCGCTGGTGGTCTCCTCCATGATGGTACTGCCGGTGGCTGTTTCCATGCAAATAGCAAAAAGCTATAAACAGACCGTGCTCTGTTCTATCTTGTTTTCAGTGCTCTTTGTGGTGGCTGGGCTTTTTCTTTCTTACTATCTGGATCTGAAGCCCGGCGGAACAATAGTCATGACCGGGGTAGCCACACTTATGATCACCTTGTCTGTAAAGGCTTTGAAGGGAAAACTCAGGCAACGGCATTAAAGTTACTTTTTAAGCAACAGCAGGGAACAGTCCTTGAAGCGGTTGGACTTGAAACTGTATCAGAGGAGATGAATGGAGATGGGTTATCGCGAAATGCTGACCGGAAAAGGTTTAAAAAATACAAAGACCAGGGCGAGGGTTCTTGAAATGCTGGATCACGCTCCCAATCCGATGACGGTGGATGAAATTTTTCTAATGCTGAAAAAGAATGAGCCCTCCACCAATCTTTCAACGGTTTACAGAACCGTGGATACGCTTGTGAAAAAGGCATTTGTGATTAAAACCACACTGATGGAAGACAGCCGATCCCGTTATGAATACAACAGAATGGAGCACAAACATCATTTGGTCTGCGTAAACTGCAACCGAATGATACCGGTCAGGGGCTGCCCCATTGACGAATATGCCAGAGCTTTGTGCAGCAGGGAAGGCTTTGAACCGACCGGTCACCGTTTGGAGATATATGGGGTATGCTCCAATTGCAAAAAGGAATGAAGAGGGGTTAACCCTTTAAGCACAGTGAATGTCATCCTTCGCTATGCTCCGGCTCTAATCTGAAGTGAACCAAACGGTCTGCGGTAAAGCAGGCCGTTTGCCGTTTTCCTGCAGTCACATCACAGGATGGGAAATACACACGGACATATTCCAGTTCGATCACAAAGAAAAGACGGCAAAATATGGAACTTTACACACGTCTTCCAAGTCTAAAAAAGTATGAATGAAAGCTATAATCCTGTTTGCGTATCCGGGTGGGGTATGGTATGATAATATGGTAAATTTATCTAATCTGCGGTATAACCGGAATAAATCCAAAACTCTATCCGTAAAATTGTGAGATGGAATTGATCAAAGTTGAAGGGTGAGGTGCTGTCCATGAAAAGAGGGTATATTTTTCTGGCTTTACTGGTAATCGCAACAATTGCGGCTACGCTTTACATTTCTGCATCGGATGCAACAGGGGAAATCAAGCCCGCTGAAGCTGCAACGAAGGAAATCACGAAGACAATTTCTCCCGGCGATGCACTGCAGCAGGCTCTGGATGAACTGCCGGACGGCGGGAAGCTGATTCTGTCCGAAGGGGAATACGACACTCTTGAAGCCGTCGTGCTTGAGAACAGAAAAAACCTTACAATCGAAGGGAAGGGCGAAGTTTGGATCAATACAAAGGGGATTGATCACCATGTGATCACCTTGAAGAACTGTGAAAACATTACCCTGACCAACCTGAAAGCACAGCATGTTATTTTGGAGGAAGGCGACAATGATCCCATTGAGGATGCAAGAGACGGTGCCGTGATAGGGGTTATCGGCGGAAACGGATTAAGCCTGATCAATTGTGAACTGGTGGGATGCGGCATCTACGGCGTATATGCGCATGCGGCCACACCGCTTCTGATTGAGGGCTGTTACCTGCATGACAACGCCAAAAGTGCCATTCTGCTGACCACCGGCTCCAAGCCGATGAAAGCTGTCGTCAGGGACTGCACCATCATGAAAAACACCAATTCCATTGAAACAAAGGGCGATATTGACCTGCGGCTGGAAGGGCAGAACAAAATCGAACGCAATTCCGCTGCGGATTACAACAATAAGAACTAAATTCCGAAACCGCTTGGGATATATTTACTTCCCCTGCGGAGTACAAAACTGAAGACCATGAGATCTGTAATGAATTGAATCGGAGGTTGGTTCCATGAAGCCTGAAGAAAATATTTCCGGCCCGAAAGGGAACTTTCTGAAAAAGAATAAAACAGTGCTGATTATCGCAGCAATTATTTTTATTGCTCTTGCAGCGGTTGCAGGGGTACTTCTGTTGAGGCCTGATCCAACAGATAAAGGTATCGCAGCAGGGAAAACGAATGGATCGCCTGCGTCCGGGCAGGATATCCCCGCCAACCTGAAAACGGTGGAGGAGGAACCAGCTGAAACCGTAAGCTTTGAGCTGAAAAAACCCTTTGAGCTGGTGCCCGAGGACAGCGATGAAACCGGCACAGCCACCGACAGCGGATACCGCATTCTGCTGGGCAGCTATGATTATACTGCCCAGGAGCTGACCAATAGGATCACCATAACGCCGCAAACGGCTTTTACCGTCAATCAGACTTCCAGTGGAGAATTCCTGCTTCAACCCTCTTTCCTGAAGCCCAATCAGATATACTCCATCAGCTTTTCGGATGCTGACGAAGGGATATCCTATTCATGGGCGTTCCAAACCCGCAAGGAGTTTTTTGTGGTCAGAACGCTGCCAAGGGACAAGGCGACCTATGTACCCGTGAACACGGGGATTGAGGTAACCTTCTCGCAAAAGGCTGAAAAAGACCTCTCCTCCTGGTTTGAAATCAGCCCCAATATCCCGGGGCGTTTCGAAATTCATAAGGACACCGTGGTATTTGTTTCCGAGAAGCCTTATGAATATGACACCGTTTATACGATCACCGTTAAAGAGGGCTACCCCCAAAAAACCGGCGGGATGGAACTGGAGGAAGACACCCTCTTCAGCTTCCAGACCGAGCCGGCTCCGCTGAGTTCCGATAAGGGCTTCAGCTGTGAGTCCTTCGAATTTGCAAGAAGGGTTTATAACTTTTATCCCTATGAGCAGCCACTGATCTCGGTATATACGAATCTCGAACGTGACGCTCCGGTAGAATTCAGCCTGTATAAATACAGCAGAGAAGAAGATTTTAAAGCGGATATTTATACGAGGGATGACAGGCCGTTCTGGTGCGTGCATTACGACAAGCCCATCAGCTATGAAGGAAAAGAACTGGTGCTCATGATGAGCACAAGCTTCCTTCAGGAGGATGATGACGACTCGTATTATCGTACGAAATTCCTTCAAATCCCGCAATCACTGCCGGAAGGCCACTATATTGCAGTCATTCGGAAAGATGACCAGGAAAGAAGCACCCTGATTCAAATTAATGCATTGGCGGCATATGTGGGGGCGGCTGAAAACAAAACCATCGCGATGATATACGAATCCGAAACTGCCAAGCCGGCCGAAGGCGTACGGATCGTCTTCGACAGCTTCACGCTGCAAACCGGAAAGGACGGCCTCGCCGTTTCAGACAATGCCTTATTCACAGAAGACACCTCCAGCATTAAAAACTATGCGATTCAGAGGGATGGCCACCCTTCCTATTTTGCCACCCTGGGAAGCAGCTACTACTCTACGAATTACTATTATGATTATTCATACTATTCCGGCTATTCCGATAATTTTTACTCCGGCGATATCAACGATTTGTACTGGGGTTATCTGTTCACCGACCGTGACATGTATATGCCCAGTGATACGGTGAATATCTGGGGAATGCTGGCCGGCAAGGATGGCAGTACCGCACCGGGCAAGGTTAGAGTGGTATTGTCCCATGGGTATTCCTGGTATGACGGCACCGAAAATTATGCCGTCATTGATGAGACCGAAGCGCAGCTTACGGGCACAAACACCTTTAAAGCATCTCTTGCATACAAAAACATAACCCCGGACTATTACAGTCTGGAGGTGTACTCCGGGGACAAAAAGCTGCTATCAAAGCAACTTTACATCAACAAGTATGCAAAGCCAATCTATACCGTCAGTACGGGCCTCAGCCAGCAAAATGTCATGCTTGGCGACGAGGTGGACTTCACGATGGAGACGAAGTTCTTTGAAGGAACCCCCGTCAACGGCATGAGCTTCAATTACTATGCTTCCGGTCTTTCGGCCGGAACAAACAACGGAACCCTTACAACCGATGAAAACGGGAAAGCGGCGCTGAGCCTGGAGGCAATTGTCGATGCGAACAGCTGGTACCCCCGGTCTGCCTATATCAATGTGTCCAATGCCGACCCCGAAGAAACGTCGGTGAACGCTTATGAACACTTGACGGTATTTCCCAGGGACACGATGATCGTGGCGAAAAGCAAAACACGGGACAACGCAGCAGATGACCTGAAAACCTGTTCGGTGGACATTGAAGCAAACAAGATCAATATCGATGCAATTCGCAATAAGGATTGGTATCTCAGCGATGAATATAAAGGGGATCCCGCGAACATTAAAATCCAGGTGGATCTGTATGAAACCTGGTATACGGCAACCCAAACCGGGACTTATTACAATTACATCACGAAAAAAACCTACCCGCAATATCAGTATGAAAGACATGAGAACATGTTCCGAACCATTCAGCTGGATACCGTCAACGGAAAAGCCTCCTTTGAGTTTACCCGGGAGAAGGAAAAGGGGTATCATGCAATCCTGCGTTGTGTGGACGGCAAGGGCAGACAAATCATTCAGGAAGAGCATTTATACACCTATTATTACGAAGATTATAACGATTGGCGCTCTCTCACCTATTACCGCCTGGAAAGAGACAAACCCTCCTATTCGGCAGGTGAAAAGGTGCAGCTTTCGCTTTACAACAATGATACTCCGGTGGAACGGGAAGAAAACACAAAGCTTCTCTTCATGCTTTACAGAAAAGGCCTGATGGAGTATGCGCTTACCGACGAAACAACCTGGCAGGTTGGCTTCCAGGAAAGCTACATCCCGAATGCCGGCGTCATGGCGGTTTTCTTCGACGGCAAAAATTTCAAAACAACTTCCATGCAATCGTTAGTCTTCAACCAGGAAGACAGGAAGCTGAACATCAGCGTTACGCCGGGGAAGGAGCAATATCGCCCGGGCGAAACAGCCCTCTTTGATTTCAAGGTGACTGATACATCCGGAAAGGCCCGGAAGGCTGAAATTTTATTCTCCGTCGTCGATGAAGCCTTTTTTGCTCTGCGCGACCAGTCGGTGAACCTGCTGAGCAGCATCTACAACCAGAATGTTTCCCTGGGTTATAAAGGCGGAAGCATTCCCCACACCAATACCCTGGAGGATTATGATTATTTCGGCGGAGCCGAATGCGGCGAAGGCGGCGACGACGGGTCGGACGTCCGGTCGGATTTCAGGGATACCGCTCTGTTTGAAACGGTGACAACCGATGAAAACGGGCATGGTCAGGTTTCGGTGAAGCTTCCGGACAATCTGACAAAATGGCGAGTTACCTATCTGGCACTCACCGATGACCTGTACGCAGGAAATGGCGTCACCCATGTGAACGCCCGTCTGCCGTATTTTGTCAATACGGTCTTCCATGATGTGTTCATCGACGGGGATCAGCCGGTGCTTCAGATGCGTTCTTTCGGTACTGAAATTAAGGACGATGCAAGGGTGGATTATACTGTCCGGATTGAAAAGGACGGAGAGGTGTGGAAGGAAACCAGCACCTATGCTCCTGCCAGCCAAAGGGCAAATCTGCAGTTGGATCCATTGCCCATAGGCCAGTATACCTTCACCGTAAGGGGAAAATACAAGGAGTACGAGGATGCTATTCAGCTTCCCTTTGAGGTGGTACCGGGCTTTGTGGAACAAACCCTCACCGAATACCAGACTCTTGCTGAAAGCACGGTCTTCCCGCAAACGAAATGGCCTGCCACGGTATATTTTATCAATGAAAATGTGAAACCTTACTGGAATGAGCTTTTGGAGCTGGCATATTCCTGGAACAACCGCATCGACAGTATCGTTGTTCGAAAACAAGCCAGAAAACTGCTGAAGGATTTCTTTAAAGATACCACCATCAGAGACTGGGACGAGTACGACACCAGCCGCTACCAGCTTGATAACGGCGGTATTGCGCTGCTGCCCTATGATAGCGCTGATCCGATCTTAACAGCGAAGATCTGCTCACTCAATGACAGCAGCTTTAATTATGACCTGATGAAACAATACTTCTATAGAGTTATGGCGGAAGAAAATGCCACCTCCACCCAAATTGCTGCAGCCTATTGGGGGCTCGCATGCATGCGGGAGCCGGTGCTGCTGCCGCTGAACCAGCTTGTGAAGGATCCCGGACTGAAGCTGATCGACAAGCTGTATATTGCACTGGCCTATGCCTACGCAGGGGATATCGATACAGCAAGCACACTGTACACGGAGATGGTCCGAAGCCATATGAAGGAAGACACCCTCCGTGCGTATATCACGATGGAGGAAGAGGGTTATGACAGCGACGACATTCAGGAGGCCACATCCCTGTGCGCATTACTGGCCCAAAAGGTGAATGGTGCTGAACGCGACAAGTTCTTTGAATATGTCAGGAACATGTACACCACCGACATCCTCACCGGTGCTATCAGGCTGGCCAGCATTAAGAGCAATCTAAAAAACCTGAACCTTGAATCCTCCTTCACCTGGGAACTGGACGGGAAAAAGGAAGCGGTCACCATTAAGGGCAGGGACACCTACAGCATGTTCCTCACCGCTGAAAAGCTTCAAAATATCCGTTTTTCCAATGTGAAGGGGAAAATCACGGTTTCCACAGTATATTCCGCACCTTTAGGAGAAATTGCCGCAATCGACAACAGGATCTCCATCAGCAGAACCTACAGTGACAGAAATGGGAATGAAAAAACGTCTTTTAACGGATCAGAGTATGTCAAGGTTACGCTGGTTATAAAGTTTGAACCCACAGCGCCTACCGGCCGCTATATGGTGGAGGATTACCTTCCTGCGTCACTGCGGTACGTTTATAGCTGGAACGAAGCGGATGCATGGGTGGATGAAACCTGGGATGCCTGGTATCCCCATGAGATTTCGGGTCAAAAGGTATCCTTCGGCATCTATCATCGAAATAACAGTAAAACACCCATGAAAACGATCACTTATTTTGCCAGGGTGAATAATTACGGAGAGTTTACTGCAGACAATGCAGCGGTTTACAATCTCGAAAGCAATGTCATCAATTATGCACCCAGGGTACGGATATCAGTAAAATGACAGTGAAGAAAAGGTTTTTTACATGGGTTCTTCTGGCAGTACTCGTTGCGGCAATTCCGGCAGCGCCGGGATGTAACCGGGGAAATTACCGATCTGGAAATGCCCCTGCCGGAGCTGAAGGGAACCCCGAAAATGTCACACCGGAAACTGTGGATGAAAAGGGGGCAGGTCAGGATTTTCTGCCTGCTCCCAAAGACATGGAAACGACAGGGGAACGAATTGTTCGGCAGCAGCCTGCAGCTCCCCTTGTTTCGTGCCTGTATTTTGATGAAGCTTCATTTTTGAAGGCGGTTCATTCGGCAGTTGTGTTTCAAGCGGATATCAACGGCCTTCAAGGCGGCATTGTATCGCATCATCTGCTGGCCGGCAGTATGATCGCTTCCTTTTGGAAGACAGTTTCCCAGCAAAAATATGACTTGATTGTCATCATCGGCCCGGATCACTTCCGGAAAGGCAGGTCGGCGCTTACAACACTATCCTCCGGGTTTTCAACCATCTATGGGGATGTTTATGCCGACAGCAAGCTATCGAATGCTTTGGTTCAACATAACTTCGCCTCGGAGGAACCAGAGGTTATGGAAACCGATCATGCCATATCCTCTCACATTCCCTTCATCAGCTATTATATGCCGGATACGCCCATCCTCCCTCTGCTTGCCAAGGGCAACTGCGATACCGGAAAAATCAAGGCGCTTTCGAACTGGTTTCTTGAAAACACGAAGGACAGGAAGGTACTGTTTGTTGCGTCCATGGATTTTTCGCATTACCTGCCGCTGGAAACCGCCAATGAAAAGGATGAGTATACCGAGCAGGTTATCAGGGACTTCGATTATGGCAAAATAACTGAAATGACAAACGATCATCTGGATTCCCGGCCTTCAGTGCTGTTTCTGCTGAACACCATGTCCGCACTGAAGGCAAAAGACATCGAAAAGTGGGATCACAGCAATTCGGATATCATCAGTAAAGCGAATACGGGCTATACCACAAGTTATTTCCTGTTTGGTTTCTTTTCCGGCGGACAAAATGGACAGGTTCCAGGTGAAACGAGTATCATCGCTGCGGGCGACATCATGCTCGGCAGGGGTGTGGAAAAAAGCCTGAAGGCACGGGGAGCAGGTTATTTATACCCATTCACTGAAGTAAAAAGCATTCTGGATCAGGGTGATATTGTTTTCGCGAACCTTGAACTGCCCCTCACCGAAAAGGTTGAAAGCCTGGACGCAAAATCCAAAATCGTCCTGAAGGCTGAGCCTGAAGCAGTCTCCGGTCTGGCTTTCGCCGGATTTAATGTGGTAAGCCTTGCCAATAACCATATGATGGATTATTATAAAGGTGGCCTTCAGGATACGCTGGAAATTCTTAAAACGAACCAAATCCAGCATGCGGGAGCGGGAGAAAACCTGCAGCAGGCCCGGAAACCGGCCGTTCTTGAAAAAAACGGCGCCAAGGTCGGTGTTCTGGCCTATACAGAAATGGCCGGGATTGTGCATCCGGGTAATCCGCCGATCAAATTCGCTGCCGATGCAAGCCATGCCGGTGTTGCCCCGTTAAAGCCGGATTGGATTGAAGAGGACATCCGGGCCTTGCGCGAAAAGGTTGACATTCTGATCGTCTCGCTGCACTGGGGGACTGAGGACAGCTACGAGGTTACGCCGGAACAGGTTCAGTTAGCGCACAAACTCTGCGATTCGGGGGCAGATATCATTCTGGGTCATCACCCGCACCGCTTTCAGGGCATTGAAATCTACAACGGAAAGCCCATCGTTTACAGCCTTGGCAACTTTATTTTTGATCAGGTTCCCGAGAATCAGGAATCTTTCCTGCTTCATTTCACCTATGAAGGGTCTGCCCTTCAAGCATTACGGGCCATCCCGGTGCGTACCGCTGATCACTGCCAAATCATCCCACAGAAGGGAAAGTCCGCCCGGGAAATGCTCCAACGGCAAACTCAGCTTTCGAACAACCTCGGCACTTCATGCGCGATCGAAAACGACACCCTGGTTTATAACCTCAACTAAGGAAACAGTCTCCATTTAAAGGTGCGAATATTCCCGGGGAGGTGTTGTGATGAGTCAGGATCTAAATGAGTGGATATCTCAATCCATCATAGCTTTTACGGAGAATTCCTGTGAAAATACGCTGGCACGTTATCATGAAAAGGCGTGGAATAAGCCGCTGGTGGGTTTTTCAAGAGGAGATGACGAGTTGTATGCCTTCTATAAAAAAGACATCGGCTCCTTTTACCTTACGCCGAAGGAGTTTCTGGAAGGTACTTATTCCGATAAGCAGTTTCTTCCCGAAGAAATATCGGTGATCAGCTGGGTACTTCCTCATACTGAAAAAGCAAAAGAGGATCAAAGGAAAGAAACGCTTCTTCCCACCGAAAGGGCGGCATTGTCCCGGTCGGATGGAGAGAATTTCAACCGGAAAATTGCAGAGCATGTTGTCTCCCTTCTGGAGAAGGCGGGATATCCGGCGGTATCCCCAATGCTTTCACCATTATGGCAGGTTCATATGTCGGAAAAATATGCAAACGCATCCAACTGGTCCGAACGGCATACAGCCCATATTTGCGGCCTGGGAACCTTCAGCCTTACCGATACGCTGATAACCCCGGTGGGCAAAGCGATGCGCTGTGGTTCGGTCATCGCCGCTATTCCATTAAATCCTACCGAAAGAAAGTATACAAAATATAACGAGTACTGCCTTTACTTTAAAAACGGGAACTGCCTGCAGTGCGTTAAACGTTGCCCTGCAAATGCCATCAGCGGGAAGGGGCACGACAAAGCAAAGTGCATGGATTACCAAACGAGGGTTACGAACAGGCATAACCGCGAGGCATATGGCCTTGAAATGCGCTACTGCGGAATCTGTCAGTTTGGTGTCCCTTGTGAATCCGGAATTCCAGGAGTATGAAACATGAATCATTAGATATGGGAATGGTGTTGTTCCACCCTATATTAAACCTAAGTCAGAAGAGTGAGAAATGATGAAAAAATATTGGTTTCTGCTTATGTTCTTAACTGTAATAATACTTGTCTCATCTTGTACCGGCTACACAAGCCTCGAAAAAATACAAGCAACGGATTACTTCAGCGGAGTAAAATGTGAAATACCATTAGCTGTCCCTTCTGCGCTGCCAACAAGTGAATATCTATGTACAGATGATTCAATGGAAGATTTGAAAAACAAACTGGATGGAATAGCTGAAAATATGAGTGGATTGGTGACAGAATATTTGCCACACAATGCTCTGATGGTGATTTATTCGGATAATTCACAAAATGCATTGTACTTGTTTCATGAATACTATTCAACTGTTGGATCTCAATATAGGGATCCATATGAGCATCGATACAGATTTTCTGATTTTTGCTCGGTCTTAAGGGTACCTCGTAACGAGCATAATATTCGCCGATTTAAGGGAATTCCCATTCCGCACCACCTTTTTATCGAGATGACCTCAGGAAGTTACCATGAAGAAATGATATGGCCTATAAAGGGAAGCATCGATGAATTTTACGATTTTTATCAAGCGTTTTTCACCTGCTATGATTCTTCTGAAATAGAAATCAGGAAAGAAGCTGATACAATAGTTCTTGGCAATATCCCTGTAGAGATCGAATACGAATATGATAGTGGTGAAGTGAAAAGAGAACCGGGTCAATTGAAACAGGTAGCACTTACCTTTAGTGAAAACGACGATGACGAACCGTATGTTTCTTTTTCATACATTCTGGAATAAGAAGCATGGGGACGATTCGTTTATTCCGATAAAACAAACGAACCGCCCACGTCTCAGCGGAACAGAAAAGGTTTGATGCGCCTGTTACGGACAAAGTATCGCCATTGACGCATCAGGTAGGGCATTACGAAATAATCCCCGCCGAAAGATTTGCCTGCGTCTGCAAACATCGCAATCTGGGCCGGTATCAGCCAATAGCTTTCGGGGTACATCCCCGTGGAAAACAGGAAATTAATGTTCAGTCCCAAAGCTACAACTGCAGCGGGGATAGTAAAGGTTCCTGTGAATAAGGCCAGCCCCAGACCAACCTCGGTAAGGACGATTAAAAACTGAAAAAGCATCGGGTACGGCAGGATAATGGTTTCAGCGATCCATTCATACCAACCGGGGGTGTTATCGGTGACAATCCGAAAAACCTTTTGCCCCTCCCCGGTCAGTGAAGCAGTTGATTCGGCATCCGGCGCTCTTCCTGCCAGCATGGGTATCATAAACCAGCCATCCTGAGCCTTTTTCAACCCCTCCATAAACCAGTAATAACCCAGGAACAGCCGCAGCGGAACCAACCACACCGCCATGGTCTTTCGGGTAATAAATGCTTCGAGCATGGGCTTGTGCTGCCGTTTGTATAAAAACTCGTGCTTCAGATAGCGAAAGATCAGTTCAAAGCCGCCTATTCCAAATAAATAGTGGATGTTCACCAGATACTTCATGAGGATCGCAAACAAACGAGCAAGGGAAATCCCCATAATTTCAGCAACCGCATAATAGCTGCCTACTGAAACCATGGTTCCATGAAATTCAGGCTTCAGTTTTACCGTCTGCGTTCCCCGAATGGATGCCAGTACATTGGCCGCTGCGGTTTTACCGGTTTGCAGAGCGGTTTCCACCATGGCGGGAAGGTAGCCGTCCCCATTTTTAAACAACGCGATGTCGCCTGTTGCATATACATTAGGGTAATCTGTCCGGGTATATTCATCCACCTCAAGCCGACAAGCCTTTCCTTTTGGAAGCGGTATTGCGGCAGTGATGTCACAGGCTTTAACCCCTGCTGTCCAAATTACGGTAGAGGTGAATATGCTGTGACTGTCCTTCAGTTGCAGGTTGTAACCATCCAGCCGGGTAATGGCCGTATCGGTAAGCACCTCCACATGCAGCCGGTTGCGAAGGTAGCGGGTGACCTTGTCC